>NZ_JAALDW010000233.1:7840-15985 GCF_014145055.1 Dietzia sp. DQ11-38-2 | reverse complement strand
CCGAGTTGCGCGCGGCCGATCCGCCGACGACCGGCGGCCGGGTCCTGTCCTACGTCTACGACTCGGGACTGGAGGGGGTGGACCGCGTGGCCGTCCGCGCGGCCGGTCTGGCGCACGGCGTCAACGGCCTCGACCCGACCGTGTTCGGGTCGGTCGCGCGGATCCACCGCGGGATCGTGGACCGGGTTCGCACGATCCTGGGCGGGGGCCCCGGCGACGGTCGGGATATCGACGACGACGTCCACGGTGTCGTGACGTCAGGCGGCACCGAGAGCTGCATGCTGGCGTGTCTGGCGGCCCGGGAGGTCGCGGGGCGTGCCCCCGGCAGCGGCGGGACGATCGTCGCCCCGGTGACCGTCCACGCGGCGTTCCGCAAGGCCGCTCACGTCCTGGGGATGCGGTTCGTCGGCGTCGAGGTGGATCCCGCCTCGGGCCGCGTGTCCGCCGCGGACCTCCTGGGTGCCGTGGATCGGGACACCTGCCTGGTGGTGTGCTCGGCGTCTTCCTACCCCACCGGTGTGATCGACCCGGTCGAACAGGTCGCCGCCGGGCTCGACGCGCACCATGACCCGCGGATCGGGCTGCACGTCGACGCCTGCCTGGGCGGACTGGTGCTGCCGTTCTGGCCGGGCGGGGTGGGGTCGATGTGGGATCTGCGAATCGGGCGTGTGACCAGCATCTCCGCCGATCTGCACAAGTACGGTTTCGCCCCCAAAGGGACCTCGGTGCTGCTCAGCCGGGGCCGCACCAGGCATCGCGCATCCTGGTTCTCCACCGTGGACTGGCCGGGCTACCCGGTGGTCAACCCCACCCTGTCCGGGTCCAAGCCACTCGAACCCGCGGCCGCCGCGTGGGCGGTGCTCGAGGCCCTGGGCGACGACGGTCAGTCCGAACTCGTCGCGCGCACCGCCAGGGCGACCGCGGCCCTCGTGGAGGGCTTGTCCGGAATCGAGGGCCTGCGGGTGATCGACTCCGATCCAGGACCCCTGATCACCGTGGTGGCCGACGGGTCGGTGGGAGATGCCGGGCGGGTCCACCCCCACCTGTGGGCGGACGAGTGCGGTCGAAGGGGCATCGCGGTGCAGGCGCAACCGGCCTACCGCCAGCAGCGCGGTGCGTTGCCGTCGTCGTCCCACCTCACCATCACCCCGGTGACCGAACGCTTGACGGACGAGATCCTCGCCGTGGCGCGGGCGTCCGCCGACGCGGTGCGCGGGATGCCGGACCCGTCGCCCCCGGCGGCGTTCGCCGACGTCCTGGCCGCGCTGGAGGCCGGCGCCCTCTCCCCCGGTGATCTGCTGACCCTCAACGAGGATGACGTGCACGCGATGGTGTCCGGGGTCCTCGGCGACACAGGTGGAAAAGACGACGGCATGGCGCCACTCCTCGCGGCGATCGAGCGCCTCCCGGCCGAGGTGGGCGCCCGGCTCGTGCGTGCGTACCTCGCGGCTGTGATGGAGTAGTCAGGTCCACGACGACGGCCGCCCCCCGACCGGAGTCGAGGGGCGGCGCGTGATGGCACGTGCTTGTGTCAGACCAGGACCGGCGCAGACCAGGACCGGGTCAGGCCCGGATCGCGTCAGACCAGGACCGCGATGGCGACGTTGACCACTCCCAGAATGCCGGCGACGTTCGCCAGGGTCCTCGTGCTGCCCGCGGCCCTGGCCTCCCGGCGCACGCCGATCACCGCCACGACCAGGATGACGATCGCGATGACGAGCTTGACCCCGATCTTCATGTGGTTGAGGTCCACGTCCTGCATCTCGCGCAGGCCGACGAGTAGAAGGCCGGTCACGACCTGGAGGATCGCACCGTGCAGGATCGCCTTGTTCACCAGCGGCGCCTTGATGGTGGCGAGCCACCCGCCGATGATTCCGGCCAGGCCGATGAAGTGTAGGATCAGAACGATGTCAAAAACGAGGTCCATGGGAAGAAGTGTCTCAAACCCCCTGGTCAGGGTGGTCGCTAAGGATCGCCTAACCGCCCGAGCGGGGTTCAGCGGTGCAGCAGGGTCGCAAATCCCACCAGTGCGACCCCGCCGACGGTCATCACGGCGAACGCCACCCACCGCGTGTCCCATCCGAGCATCCGCTCGTACGCCGCGGTGACCTTCCGGGTGGCGACGGGGAAGCGTGACCACACCCACGCCAGGAGAACGAACGGTCCGATCAGCGCGACCAGGAAGACGAGGTAGGCGCACACCCTGACCACGGGATCCGTGCTCACGCTCTCGACCAACCGTCCGGTGAGATACATGATCGGAAGTGTGGTCAGGCCGATGACGGCCGAGGTGAACCCGAGGACGAACAGGGCGGCCGGCGGCGAGCTCTGGTCGGGTGCCCGCTCCGGGCGTCGTGGGAGCTCGGGGACGACCCGGACCCACAGCACCATCGCGCACGCCAGAGCCAGCAGAAGCACGCCCACCACCAGGTCGACGTCGCGATTCTCCACCACCGCATCCCCGCGCCGGTGGACCTGGTCCACGAGATTCGCGGGGTTGACGCCGTGGAGGACCAGCGCGAGCGCGGTGGCCCCGGACGCCAGACCCGTGAGCAACCACGTCATACGTGCGCGCACGTTCTGATTCCGCGCGAGGATGTCGGCGGTCGCGCCGTAGAGCGCGGGACTCAGGCCCAGCGCCAGGCCGAACCCGATCAGTGTCGGCACGGCCGCGATCCATCCCGCCACCTCGTGCATGCGCCCCCGTTTCGTCGTCTCGACAGTAGTACCGATTGGGGACCGGTCGCGCCCGGGTCGGCAATAGTATGACCAGTGTTCACCGCCGCTGAGAGGACCACGATGCGCGTACTCGTCACCAGTTCCAGGAACACCTTCGCCCTGGACATCATCCGCAAGCTCGGCAGCCGTGGTCACACCGTGGTGGCGAGCGACACCTACTCGGGAGCGACGGGCAGTCACTCCAAGTACCTCGCGGGCCACGCCGTCACGGCCTCCCCCCGCTACGACACCGACCAGTTCATCCGCGACGTGAACCGGATCGTCGGAGAGTACGAGATCGACCTGATCATCCCGACCTTCGAGGAGGTGTTCTACCTCGCGGCCCGGGCCGCCGATCTGCCCGCGGGGGTCACGCTCTTCGCCGGGAGATTTGCCAAGCTCGCGCAGTTGCACGACAAGGCCAGCTTCCAGCGGCTGGTGGAGCGGTCCGGAGTGCCGATCCCCGAGACAGTCGTCGCCACAGACCATGCCTCGCTGATGGCCGCCATCGACAAGTACCCGCGCTATTTCGCTCGCGCGGCGTTCTCGCGGGGAGGCGTGGGTCTGTTGACCAACACCGGGCCGCTGGCGGGCAAGATGTCCGTTGACGACTGCCACCCCACCGAGGAACAGCCGTGGCTCGTCCAACCGTTCGTCGACGGCCCCATGGTGTGTACCTACAGCACCGTCGTGGACGGCCGGGTCACCTCGCACTGCACCTATCGCGCGCCCGAGCAGTGGGCGCACAGTACGGGCATCACCTTCCTCGCCGTGGACAGCACCGACACCCTCGACTACACCAGGCGCATCGTCGAGGCACTCGATCCTGGGTTCACGGGCCAGCTCTCCTTCGACTTCGTCGACGACAACGGGCAGTTCTACGCCATCGAGTGCAATCCACGTCCGACCAACGGCGTCATCCTGCTCGGCGCCGAGGAGCTCGAGCAGGCGCTGACCGGCGGGAACTCCGAGCCGTTCGTCGTCGAACCGGGCGTCGAGCGCCAGATCAGCCTTGCCGTACTCGCCGACGCGTTCGCCGAGCCGCTCAAGCATCTGCCCACCTCACTGCACGACCTGCTCCACGTGAAGGACGTCGGTTCGGGGTGGCACGACTCCTTCGCCATGATGTGGAGCCCCGCGACGCTCATCCACGGTGCCAAGCTGAGCCACGGCCAGCGCAAGGAGTTGCTGGGCGCTCTGGGCGACGACATCGTGTGGAACGGAGAGCCCATCACGAGAATGAGCGCGGCCGATGCAGCCTCCCTCGAGGACGTTCACGAGCAGCGGATCTGAGAATCGCGCGGTCAGGTGTGTCCTTCGCTCTCGGGTTGCGGCCGGGACCGGTCCGCCGGTCGACACCGGTGAGGCAGTCGGTGGAAACGTGATACTGCACCGCCCGCTGGTGTCGTCCCTGGTGGCCGGTACCCCGGGAGTGCGCAGCGTCAGACGACCGGCCGACGATGGCAGGCCCGCGTTCGACCTGGCCTACGTGCGGACCGGCCCGCGCACCCGCCGCCCGACGGTGGTGGTCCCCGGCGGCCCGGGACTGGGTTCGGTGCTCCCCTATCGCGGGTTCAGGCGCCATGCCGGTCGCCTCGGGCTCGATCTGATCATGATCGAGCACAGGGGCGTCGGCCTGTCCCGCACCGACACCTCCGGGCGGGACCTGCCGGAATCGGCCATGCGGGTCGCCGCCGTCGCCGGGGACATCGCCGCGGTTCTCGACCGGGAGCACGTGGACTCGGCTCACCTCGCCGGATCCTCCTACGGGAGCTACGTCGTGTCCTGCGTCGGCGCCCTGTACCCGGAACGCGTCGCGGGGATGCTGTTGGACTCGGCGCTGCAGTCGTCGACGGACATCGACCTGGAGCGGCGGGCCGTGCGCTCGACATTCTGGGAGGCAGACACCGACATCGCGGCGGATGTGCGACGTCTCCACGCGCGCGGGGAGGACGGTCGGCGACTGCTCGACGTGATCCGCGCGGCCCATGAGTTGGGTGGGCCGGAACTGCTCGGTCCGCTACTGCGGGCGAGGGTGCGGGGACGGGGACGGTTTCCGACCCCGGACGCCGTGGCCTGGCGACTGCTCGAGACGTACGCGACCAGGGGTGGCTCGCCCGCTCGCGTTCCGGGGGTCTACGAGTTCGACCTCGCCGGGACGATCGGATTCCGCGAGCTGGGGTACGGCGCGCCCACGGACGGCCTGCCCCTGGATCCCGCGCTCACCTATGCTCCGATCGCGCACCGGTTCCCCGGGTTCGATGCGGAGCCGGTCGACCTGCGTCGCGAGACCTCCCGGTTCACCTGGCCGATGGTGCTTCTCAGCGGTACCAGGGATCTGCGCACACCGCCCGCCATCGCTGATCGCGTGGCCTCGATCGCCCCGGACCCGGTTGTCGCCCGGATCGACAACGGCCACAGTGCGTTGGACACCCATCCCGAAGCGATGCTGGTCGCGATCGAGCACCTGGTCACCGGTCGTCACCACGATCTTCCCGGCCGGGTCGATGCGCTGAACGCTCTTCCCCGCCGCGGCGTGTCGGCCCGGTTTCCGGACGTCCTCTCGGGACTGGTTCGCCGTGTCGGGACCTGAGCCTGGAGGCGAGTCGTTCAGGCGTCCTCGGACTGACGCGGCAGGACCACGACGGGCGAGTGCGCGTGCGACACCACATGCTGGCTCACCGAGCCCATGAGCAGTCCGCGGAAGCCACCCCATCCCCGGCTGCCCACCACCACGAGCCGGGCGTCCTGCGACGCGGTGACGATCGCCTCCGCAGGATGACCGCGGATCACGGTCTGCTCGACCTGTGCCTCGTCACCCAGAGTGTCCCGAACGGAGTCCGCGAGCATGGTGCGAGCCCTGTCCTCCAGGACTTCGGGGTCCACCCACCCGGCCATGGCGTACGGGCCGACGACTGCCGGCGTCTCCACTGCGGCGAGCGCGATCACGGGCGCCCCGACCGTGCTCGCGTAGTCGGCGGCCCAGGCCAGGGCCTTGAGCGAGTCCGGGCCCCCGTCCACCCCTACGACGACTGGCTTTGCGTCCATTGGTCGACCTCCTCCGTGAGACCGTCGACGGGGCATCCGGCGTCAGTCCGGATCCGGCGACACTCTCACCGTAGCCGCACGACCACCCCGCCGCGAGGCGGCCGACGAAAAATCGAGGGGTGCTGGTCACGCGAGTTCGACGATCTCCATGTATTCCTGGCTCCACAGGTCCTCGGTCCCGTCGGGCAGGATGATCACCCGCTCGGGCTCGAGGGCCTCTACAGCACCGGGGTCGTGGGTCACCAGGACCACCGCGCCCTCGTAGCTGCGCAGGGCGTCGAGGACCTGCTCGCGCGAGATCGGGTCGAGGTTGTTGGTGGGCTCGTCGAGCAGCAGCACGTTGGCGGCCGACGACACCAGGCCGGCCAACGCCAGTCGGGTGCGCTCGCCACCGGACAGGGTGCCGGCGGGCTGCTCGAGCTGGGGGCCGGTGAACATGAACGCCCCCAGCAGACCGCGCAGGTCCTGCTCCCCCGCGTCGGGTGCGGCGTGGCGGATGTTCTCCCACACACTGGCGTCCATGTCCAGGGTGTCGTGCTCCTGGGCGAAGTAGCCCACCTTGAGGCCGTGGCCGGAGACGACCCCGCCCTCACCGTCGGTGCGCTCGACACCCGCGAGGAGCTTGAGCAGGGTGGTCTTGCCGGCACCGTTGTACCCCAGCACCACCACCCGGCTGCCCTTGTCGATCGCCAGATCCACCCCGGCGAAGACCTCCAGGGAGCCGTACATCTTGGTCAGGCCCTTGGCGAACATCGGGGTCTTGCCGCACGCGGCCGGGGTGGGGAACTTGATGTGCGCCACCTTGTCGGCCACCCGGACCTCGTCGAGCTGGTTCATCATGGTCTCGGCGCGGCGGATCATCTGCTTGGCCGCCGCGGCCTTGGTGGCCTTGGCGCCCAGCTTGGCGGCCTGCGTCTTGAGGGCGGAGGCCTTCTTCTCGGCGTTCGCGCGTTCCCGACGGCGCCGCGCCTCATCGGTGGCGCGGGCGTCGAGGTACTTCTGCCAGCCCATGTTGTAGGCGTCGATCTCCCCGCGTACGGCGTCGAGGAACCACACCCTGTTGACCACGGCCTCGAGGAGTTCCACGTCGTGGGAGATGATGATCAGCCCGCCCTCGTGCTTCTCGAGGAACGAGCGCAGCCACGTGATGGAGTCGGCGTCGAGGTGGTTGGTGGGCTCGTCCAGCAGCAGCATGGTCTGGGACTTGCCCGCCCCGTCGGACGCGGCGAACAGGATTCGGGCCAATTCCACGCGCCGGCGCTGACCGCCCGACAGTGTCCCGAGGTTCTGGGTGAGGATCCGCTCCTCCAGCCCGAGGCTGCTGCAGATGCGCGCCGCCTCGCTCTCGGCCTCGTATCCGCCCCGGGCGGAGAACTCGTCCTCGAGTCGACCGTACTTGCGCACGGCCCTGTCCATCGCCGCATCGTCGGGCGCCTCGACCATCTGCTCCTGGGCCTCGGCCATCTGGAGCATCAGGACGTCCAACCCGCGGGCCGACAGCACCCGGCTGCGGGCCAGCTGGTCCATGTTGCCCTCGCGGGGATCCTGCGGGAGGTACCCCACGTCGCTGGTCGAGACGACCTTCCCGGCGTAGGGCTCCCCCTCACCGGCGAGGATCCTCATCGTCGTCGTCTTCCCCGCGCCGTTCCTGCCCACCAGGCCGATCCGGTCGCCGGGCTGGACCCGCAGCGAGGACCCGTCCATGTGGAGCAGGGTGCGCACGCCGGCGCGCACCTCCAGGTCGTCGATGGTGATCACGTGCGCGGGTACCTCGTCTGTTCTCGGGTGGGTTCTGGCCGACCAGCCACTCTACCTGCGGCGCGAGTCGCGGGACGACTCCGGTGACCGGGGTCTCCGCCCGGGCCTGGTCCACCCGCCGGACAGCGCCCCCGGGGGTGACCTCACCCCGCTCTGCACCCGTACAGGTTCTGGACTGCGCGGCCGGTGCGTCCCACCGGTCGTCGGACAGGAGCGTGTCGGTGATGACGCCGCCACCGGGACCGCCCACGTCTCGAAGTCCAGATGCACCCACCCCGGTTCCGGTTCCCGGTGCAGCGAGACCACAAGGTCGCAGTTGACCCCCGGGTAGGTCAGCGGGTCGGCGGCCAGCTGGTGGTAGAACGCTCCCGGCACGTCCACGCCCTCCCCTCGGCGGTACTGTCAGTCGTGATGGATGCCACGGGGGGTGCACTCTACGACGTCGCCGTCGTCGGTCTCGGACCGTCCGGCCGTGCGCTCGCCTCCCGTTGCGCGGACGCGGGCCTGAGTGTGCTCGCGATCGATCCGCGGCCGGACGCGCCGTGGCGTCAGACGCTGTCCCTGTGGGCCGACCAGCTGCCCCCGTGGCTCTCGGTGACGCAGTGTGGTGTCGACGTCCTG
>NZ_JAALDW010000233.1:0-7449 GCF_014145055.1 Dietzia sp. DQ11-38-2 | reverse complement strand
CCCCGGATCCCGCCGAGCTGGCCGACCGGCTCCGCTCGCGGCTCGTGCGGCGCGGGGTGTCGCGGTCGGCCATCGACGCGCCACTCGACGTGGAGCGGGTGCGCATCCCGCTCCTTGCCCGCGGTGGCTGGGCGGGCGATCCCCGCATCGATGCCTTCGGCACCGCCGGTGGACACGGACACGCCGCGACAGGGTACTCGGTGGCCTCGATGCTGGCCGCCGTGCCGGCCGCTGTCCACGCCGTCCGTACCGGGTTCCCGATTCCCGCGCCCCGGTCCCCGGCCAGCACCACACTGCACGGGATCGGGCTCCGTGTACTCCTGCGCGCCGACGATCGGACGCTCCGGCAGTTGTTCGACGCGTTCGGCCGGATCGAGGGGCGTCGACAGAAGTGGTTTCTCGACGGCGCGAGCCCCTCGTACCAGCTGGCGCTGGCGATGTGGGACATGTGGGTGGGCATGCCGGCGAGTGGGAAGGTGGGGATGATCAGCGCGCTACTCCGGCGGTCCCCCCGTACTGCGGTCGACGCGCGATTGCGCTAGCCCGACACGGGGTGGCCCGGCCCGGTCTCCTCCGCCCTGTCGGGGAACCCGTCGAAGGTGAGGGTGAGTGATCCGCGGCGACCGGTGAGGCGGAACATCGACGCGAGCGCGATCACGGCCCATGCCACCCCGATCAGTTCGAAGGTCTCCTCGACGTACATGATCGCCACATACAGGTCGGACATCCCCTGGTCGCGTTCCACGATCCCTGAGATCGACTCGATGACCAGCGCGCCGAGGAGGAACACCACCGCCGAGCCGATCAGCCCGACCGTCACCCGGGTTCGGAGGGCGAGGACCAGGCGGATGAGAAGCGCGGCGACCACCAGCGCGATGGCGGTCCCGGGGATGACCCAGCTGTAGTGGAGATCCCCCGGCAACGTCGGCGCCAGGCGGTCACCGAAATAGAAGAGGCGTTCGTGGAGCTGCGCCGCCTCGTCGGCCGAGGCGATGACGGCCACGGCGGCGAACACCCACCACGAGGTGCGGAACCGGTCGGAGGTGAGGGCCGCCATCGCGGCCAACGCGCCGACGAGCAGCCACATCGTGGAGGCGAACCAGACCGCGACGTTCCCCTCGGACCCGATGTCGAACGCGGTCCACAGCAGGGTCCAGCCCTGATCGGGCTCGTAGCTCCCCGTGGTCCGGACCATCGTGTAGAGGAACCCGGACAGGGGGGCGAGGAGAAGTGAGGGCAGCAGGAGCCACCTGGCGGGCCGGGAGAGGCGGTACCCGGCGTCGCCCGAATCCGGGGGCCCGGGCTGATGTCGGCGTCGGATGTCAGACCGTGAAGCCGATGGCGCGGAGCTGCTCTCGGCCGTCGTCAGTGATCATCTGCGGGCCCCACGGCGGCATCCACACCCAGTTGAGTTCGAGTTCGTTGGCCAGGTCGGAACCCACCACCGCACTTCGTGCCTGATCCTCGATCACGTCGGTGAGCGGACAGGCCGCCGAGGTCAGAGTCATGTCGACGCGGGCGATGGTCGACCCCTCGGTCTCACCCGGGCGGACCCAGATGTCGTAGACCAGCCCGAGATCCACCACGTTGATCCCGAGCTCAGGATCGACCACGTCGCGCATGGCCTCCTCGAGGTCGGCGACCAGCGCCAGGTCCTCTTCCGACTGCTCGGGGCGATTGGGGTCGGGACGGAACTCACCGTTGTAGACGGTGCCCGCGGGGGTCTCGTTCTCCGCCGCCGACATGGCGTCGTCGACGGACGGGTCGTTGGCCGGGGTCATCTGCTCGGTCATGTCACTTCACTCCTGGTGGTGGTCGGTCTGTCGGCCGAGTGCATCGCGGTAGGCCATCCACCCGAGCAGCGCGCACTTGACGCGTGCCGGGTATCGGGACACCCCGGACAGGGCGACGGCGTCGTCGAGGATCTCCTCGTCCCCCTCGTTGGTCCCGCGGGAGGAGATCATCTCGTGGAAGGCGTCGTAGGCCCTGAGTGATTCCGACACCGTGCGGCCGACGATGAGGTCGGCCATCATCGAGGTGGACGCCTGGCTGATCGAGCAACCCTGCGCGTCGTACGAGACGTCCTCGATCGTCGACAGGTCGTCGGAGAGTCGTAGCCGCAGTGTCAGCTCGTCGCCGCAGGTCGGATTGACGTGATGGACCTCGGCGCCGAAGGGTTCCCGCAGCCCACTGTGGTGGGGGTGGCGGTAGTGGTCGAGGATGACCTCCTGGTACATCTGCTCGAGCTTCACGAACGGGCACCTCCCACTCCGAAGAACTCCTGTGCCCGGCGCAGCGACCGCGCGAGCACCTCGACCTCGTCGAGTGTGTTGTACAGCGCGAACGAGGCGCGGACGGTGGACTGCACACCGAATCGGCGGTGCAGCGGCCACGCGCAGTGGTGTCCCACGCGCACCGCCACCCCGTCGTCGTCGAGCACCTGGCTCACGTCGTGGGCGTGGACGCCGTCGACGACGAAGGACACGGCGCCGCCGCGCGCGACCATGTCGCGGGGACCGACGATCCGGATGCCCGGGATCTGGTCCAGGGCCTCCAGGGTGGCCGCGGTGAGCGACTCCTCGTGACGCGCGACCGCCTCCATGCCCACGTCGCGCAGGTAGCGGACCGCTGCGCCGAGACCGACGGCCTGGGAGACCATCGGCACCCCGGCCTCGAACCTCTGCGGCGGGTCGGCGTAGGTGGACTTCTCCATGGTCACGGTGGAGATCATCGAGCCCCCCGTGAGCACCGGCGGCATCGCCCGCAGCAGCTCCCGACGTCCGTAGAGGACGCCGATGCCGGTGGGGCCGAGCATCTTGTGCCCGGAGAAGGCCGCGAAGTCCACACCGAGTGCGTGGAAGTCCACGGCCATGTGCGGGACGGACTGGCACGCGTCCAATACCACCAGTGCGCCCACCGCCCTCGCGGACTCCACCACACGTGCGACGTCGGTCACGGCGCCGGTGACGTTGGACTGATGGGTCACGGCGACGACCTTGACCGCGTCGGTCAACTGCAGTGAGTCGAGGTCGATCCGTCCGTCGTCGGTGAGTCCGTACCACTTCAGGGTGGCACCGGTGCGTCGGCACAGCTCCTGCCAGGGCACCAGATTGGCGTGGTGTTCGAGTTCGCTGATCACGACCTCGTCACCCGGTCCCACGGCGTACCGGCCGAAGCGGTCGTCTCCGAGCGCGAACGCGACCAGGTTGAGCGCCTCGGTGGCGTTCTTGGCAAAGACGAGCTCGTCGACATCGGCTCCGACGAACCCCGCGATGTCGGCCCGGGCGTCCTCGTAGGCGTCCGTCGCCTCCTCGGCGAGCTGGTGTGCACCGCGATGAACGGCGGCGTTGGAGCTCAGGAGGAAGTCCCGTTCGGCGTCGAGCACCGGGATCGGGCGCTGTGAGGTCGCCCCGGAGTCCAGATAGACGAGGGGTTTGCCGTCACGAACCGTCCGCTGCAGGATCGGGAAATCCGAGCGGAGGGTCGTGATGTCGAGGGTCGAGGTCATAGTCTCCCAGCTGTCCGATCAGGCGTTCGCGGGCGTGAGGTACTTCTCGTACCCCTCTGATTCGAGCTCGTCCGCCAGTTCCGCGCCCCCGGAGGCGGCGATCCGGCCGTCGACGAAGACGTGCACGCGGTCGGGCGTGATGTACCGCAGAATGCGGGTGTAGTGCGTGATGAGGAGGATGCCGCCGTTCTCCTCGGCCTTGTAGCGGTTGACCCCGTCGGACACCACGCGCAGGGCGTCGACGTCCAGGCCGGAGTCGGTCTCGTCGAGCACGGCGATCCTGGGCTTGAGCAGATCCAGCTGGAGGATCTCGTGGCGCTTCTTCTCGCCACCGGAGAAGCCCTCGTTGACGCTGCGCTCGGAGAAGGCCGGGTCGAAGTCGAGGTCGGACATGGCCTCCTTGACCTCCTTGACCCAGTGCCGCAGCTTGGGCGCCTCGCCGCGCACGGCGGTGGCCGCGGTACGGAGGAAGTTGGCGGTCGAGACCCCGGGGATCTCGGTCGGGTACTGCATCGCCAGGAACAGGCCGGCGCGGGCCCGCTCGTCGACCTCCATCGACAGGACGTCCTCCCCGTCGAGGGTGACGGTGCCGCCGGTGACCTCGTACTTGGGATGGCCGGCGATGACGTAGGCCAGAGTCGATTTGCCGGAGCCGTTCGGCCCCATGATGGCGTGGGTCTGCCCGGACTCGATGGTCAGGTCGACACCCTTGAGGATGTCGACGGTCTCGGCCGAGTCGGCGGTCGCCGCGACGCGGGCCGTCAGGCCCTTGATCTCGAGAATGGTCATTGGTGTGCTCGCAATCTTCGTGAAGTCTTCGGGGGTGGTCTCTCGGGCCCGGGGGTCAGATCCCGGATGACTGCAGTTCCAGTTCGACGGCCTCGGCGATCCGATCACGTACCTCGGGCACGCCGATGCGGTTGATCACCTCGCCGAAGAAGCCCCGGACGACCAGGCGCCGTGCGGTGTCCTCGGGAATCCCCCGGGACATGAGGTAGAACAGGTGCTCCTCGTCGAATCGGCCCACGGCGCTGGCGTGACCGGCGCCGGCGATCTCGCCGGTCTCGATCTCGAGGTTCGGGACGGAATCCGCGCGGGCCCCGTCGGTGAGGACGAGGTTGCGGTTCATCTCGTAGGTGTCCGTACCCTCGGCCGCCGCGCGGATGAGGACCTCGCCGATCCACACGGTGTGGGCGTCGGGCAGGTTCGACGACGCGTCACCCTGCAGGGCGCCCTTGTACAGGACCCGCGACGTGCAATTGGGTACCGCGTGGTCCACCAGCAGACGGTGTTCGATGTGCTGTCCGTCGTCCGCGTAGTACAGACCGTTGACGTTCACCGTGCCCCCGGGGGCCGTGAACGTCGTCAGCGGTGCGATCCTCACGAGCTCGCCGCCGAAGGTCACCGCCGTGTAGGTCAGGGTCGCGTCGCGACCGACCTGCAGGTGGTGGTTGGCTAGGTGCAGCGCGTCGTCGTCCCAGTCCTGGATGAGGACGACCTCGAGGTGCGCCGAGTCGCCGACGACGAACTCGACGTTCTCGGCGATCGTCCCCCCGCCGCGCTGGTCCACCACGAAGGTCGCGTTGGCGAACGGCTCGAGTCGGATCTGGGCGTGGCCGTAGGCCAGCTCCCCCTCCCCCGGGCCGTCGACGGTCACGTACACGGGGTCGTCGAGAACCGTCTCCGTGGCCACTGTCAGCACCGTCGCCTCGGCGACGGAGGTGAAGGCCTGCGCGGCGACGCGGTCGCGGGGTGCCCCGGCCTCGCCGATCCGCTTGTCGTCGGTCCCGACGGTCTCGACCGTCAGTCCGTCACGCTCGGCGACGGAGACCAGCAGGTTCCCGGTGGCGGTCACATTGGTTCCGTCGTGGATCCCGCGGAGCCGCTTGAGCGGGGTGAAGCGCCAGATCTCGTCCTTGTGGCTCGGCACCTCGAACGCGTTCACGTCGAAGGAGGAGAACTGGTCGCCCTTGGTGGCGGTGACGGGGATACCGTAGCGGTCCGTCACCGGGGTGGGGCCGGATCCAGTGGTGGCAGTAGTGGTGTCGGTCATGGCGGTCAGCCCACCGATCCTTCCATCTGGAGTTCGATCAGGCGGTTGAGTTCGAGGGCGTACTCCATGGGGAGCTCCTTGGCGATCGGCTCGACGAATCCGCGCACGATCATGGCCATGGCCTCGTCCTCGGCCAGGCCTCGGCTCATGAGGTAGAAGAGCTGGTCCTGGCTCACCTTGGACACTGTGGCCTCGTGCCCGAGCGTCACGTCGTCCTCACGGATGTCGATGTACGGGTACGTGTCGGACCGGCTGATGTTGTCCACCAGCAGGGCGTCACACTCGACGTTGGACTTGGAGCCCTTCGCGCCGGGGTTGATCTGGATGAGCCCGCGGTAGGCGGATCGGCCACCGCCTCGCGCAACCGACTTGGAGACGATGTTCGAGGACGTGTTGGGGGCCAGGTGAAGCATCTTCGACCCGGTGTCCTGGTGCTGTCCCTCGCCGGCGAACGCCACCGAGAGGACCTCGCCCTTGGCGTGCTCGCCCGTGAGCCACACCGCGGGGTACTTCATGGTCACCTTGGACCCGATGTTGCCGTCGATCCACTCCATGGTGGCGCCCTCCTCGGCCCGGGCGCGCTTGGTGACGAGGTTGTAGACGTTGTTCGACCAGTTCTGGATGGTCGTGTAGCGGCAGCGACCGCCCTTCTTGACCACGATCTCGACGACCGCCGAGTGCAGGGAGTCCGACTTGTAGATCGGCGCCGTGCACCCCTCGACGTAGTGGACGTAGGCGTCCTCGTCCACGATGATCAGCGTCCGCTCGAACTGGCCCATGTTCTCGGTGTTGATCCGGAAGTAGGCCTGCAGCGGGATGTCCACGTGGACGCCCTTGGGCACGTAGATGAACGAGCCACCCGACCACACGGCGGTGTTGAGCGCGGAGAACTTGTTGTCACCGGCCGGGATCACCGAGCCGAAGTACTCCTCGAAATACTCCGGGTGCTCCTTGAGCGCCGTGTCGGTGTCCATGAAGATGACACCCTGGCTCTCCAGGTCCTCCCGGATCTGGTGGTAGACCACCTCGGACTCGTACTGGGCGGCGACGCCCGCGACCAGGCGCTGCTTCTCCGCCTCGGGGATACCGAGCTTGTCGTAGGTGTTCTTGATCTCCTCGGGCAGGTCCTCCCACGAGGTGGCCTGCTTCTCCGTGGAGCGGACGAAGTACTTGATGTTGTCGAAGTCGATCCCCGACAGGTCCGAACCCCAGGCGGGCATGGGCTTCTTGTAGAACGTCGCCAACGCCTTGAGCCGCTTGGCGAGCATCCACTCCGACTCGTTCTTCTTGGTGGAGATGTCACGCACCACGGCCTCCGAGAGGCCACGCTGTGCGGTCGCACCGGCGGAGTCGGAATCGTGCCAACCGTAGTTGTACTGGCCGAGCGAGGCGATCCGCTCCTCGTCGGTGGTCGGCTCGTGCACGGTGACGTCGGCCGTCACCTGATCTGGGGTGATGGTCATCGCACAGTCCTTTCGGGGGTCGGAACCGACGCGTCTGCGTCGGCCGCTGCGGGCATGGTGGCCGCCAGGTCACCGGCGGTCACCATCCCCGTGGGGATGTTCGTGGTGCAGGCGCAGTGTCCGCCGGCGATGGTGGCGAGGCGCTGGACATGGGTGCCCACGATCTCGGACACCACCTCCTGCTCGGCCTCGCACAATTCGGGGAACCGGGACGCGACGTTCCACACCGGACAGTGGTGCTGGCAGATCTGCAGGCCCGCCCCGGCGTCCTCGATGGATGCCGCGTACCCGGATTCGGTCAGGGCCGCGGCGACGTCGGTCGCCGCGCGTTCGACGTCCTCCGGACCGTCCGCGGGGCGGACGTGCCCGACGATCGACCGGACGCGCTGGCGGGCGAAGTCCGCCACGGCGGTGGCCCCGCCGAC
>NZ_JAALDW010000023.1:0-7509 GCF_014145055.1 Dietzia sp. DQ11-38-2 | reverse complement strand
TCGGCCGGCTCGGTGACCACGACGCGCGCCGGCAGCCCGGGCGGCGCCCCCTCCGGCGGGAGGGCCCGCGCCGCGATGGGCACGCTCCCGCCGGAGGGCAGTCCGCAGACGTCGTCCATGGACGGTCCTTCCTCCACTGGTCCGCCGCGACTCAGAAGAAGCCCTGGGGCTTACCCGAGTAGCTCACCAGCAGGCACTTGGTCTGCTGGTAGTGGTCGAGCATCATGCGGTGGTTCTCACGTCCGATGCCGGACTGCTTGTAGCCACCGAACGCCGCGTGGGCCGGGTACTGGTGGTAGGTGTTGGTCCACACCCGGCCGGCCTGGATGGTGCGACCGGCCCGGTAGGCGGTGGTGCCGTTACGCGACCACACGCCGGCGCCCAGGCCGTAGAGCGTGTCGTTGGCGATCATCATGGCGTCGTCGAAGTCGGTGAACGAGCTCAGGGACAGCACGGGACCGAAGATCTCCTCCTGGAACAGGCGCATCTTGTTGTGCCCGCGGAAGACGGTCGGCTGCACGTAGAAGCCGCCCGCGAGATCGCCCTCGAGCTCCGCCCGCCCGCCGCCGGTGAGGACGTCCGCGCCCTCCTGCTTGCCGATGTCGATGTAGGACAGGATCTTCTCCAACTGGTCGTTGGAGGCCTGCGCGCCGAGCATCGTGTCGGTGTCGAGCGGATTGCCCTGCGTGATCTGCTTGGTGCGCTCGATCGCGAGCTCGCTGAACTCGTCGAAGACCGACCTCTGCACGAGCGCGCGCGAGGGGCACGTGCACACCTCGCCCTGGTTGAGGCCGAACATCGCGAAGCCCTCGAGCGCCGCCTGACGGAAGTCGTCGTCGGCGTCCATGACGTCCTCGAAGAAGATGTTGGGGCTCTTGCCGCCCAACTCGAGGGTCACCGGGATGAGGTTCTCCGAGGCGTACTGCATGATCAGGCGTCCGGTGGTGGTCTCGCCGGTGAAGGCGACCTTGCGGATCCGGGGGTTGGAGGCCAGCGGCTTGCCTGCCTCGGTGCCGAATCCGTTGACCACGTTCACGACACCCGGCGGGAGCAGGTCGCCGATCACCGACATGAGGAACAGGATCGACGCCGGGGTCTGCTCGGCGGGCTTGAGCACCACGCAGTTGCCCGCGGCCAGCGCCGGGGCGAGCTTCCACACCGCCATGAGGACCGGGAAGTTCCAGGGGATGATCTGGCCGACCACGCCGAGAGGCTCGTGGAAGTGGTACGCCACGGTGTCTTCGTCGATCTGCGAGATCCCGCCTTCCTGGGCGCGGATGCAGCCGGCGAAGTAGCGGAAGTGGTCGATCGCCAACGGGATGTCGGCGGCCAGGCACTCGCGGATCGGCTTGCCGTTGTCCCACGACTCGGCCAGGGCGAGGGCCTGGAGGTTCTCCTCCATCCGGTCGGCGATCCGGAGCAGGACCAGCGACCGCTCGGCCGCGGAGGTGGCGTTCCACCCGGGGGCGGCCGCCCACGCGGAGTCGAGGGCGGCCTCGATGTCCTCGGACGTCCCGCGGCCGACCTCGCAGAAGACCTGCCCGGTGATCGGGGTGACGTTCTCGAAGTACTCACCCTTGACGGGTGCCACCCACTCGCCGCCGATGTAGTGCTCATAACGGCTCTGGTAGGACATCACCGAACCATCGGCGCCGGGCTGTGCGAAAACGGGCATCGTGCCCCTCCTTACTCCTCCGCGCGACCCCCGTGGTCGACGCTGTGATGTAGGACACTATGCGCGGCGGGGTTGCAGCAACGTTGCACGGCGACCGGCCCGGGTCTGCACTGCCCGGACGGGCAGGTCCGCACCCGTTCGAGCTGCCGGAATCCGCTGCTTCTCCTCGTCGAGGGCCCCCGGGAGCCCTAGCGTCGGCCCCCATGCAGACCACAGCCACACCCCCGGGGTTCCGGGAGATCTCGGCGGTCCGGGGCGGACGGGGCCGACGGTTCGGGGCGTTCACCGTGACCGCCGACGACCGTCGGGTGCGGATCGGGCACGACCTCGACGACGACGAGGTGAGCGAGGCGCTGATCCCGGCCATGTCCCGCGATCTGCTCGCCACCGGGGTCCTGCACACCGTCGACGAGTTCCACCGGGCGGTGACGGCGCTGGTGACCTGCCGGGACGCGACCTGGGAGGAGTGCTGGTCCGCCTACTACCGGTCGTCGATCTCGGCACTGGCCAGCGGCGTCTGCCCGTTCTCCCCGGTCCACGACCGGGCGGTGGCCGAGATGGTCGGCCACTCCGCGGTGGAGATCGGATGCTGCTTCGGCTTCCTGTCCCTCCGCCTCGCCCGGGAGGGCGTGAGAACCGTCGCCGTGGACCTCGACCCGGCCGTACTCGGGCTCCTCCGGTCCTGCGCGCCGGCCGACGGACCCCTGCCCTCGCCGGTCTGCCTCGACGCACGGACCAGCCCGCTGGCCGCGGGTACAGCGGATACCGTCTACCTCGTCCACGTCCTCGAGCACGTGGACGAGGGCGCCGGCTGGGACATGGTCCGCGACGCACTGCGACTGGCGCGCCGACGCGTGGTGATCGCCGTGCCCTTCGAGCCCGTCGCCGTGACGCAATACGGTCATGTCCGGACCTTCGACATCCCCACGCTGGCCGCGCTCGCCGACCGGATCGGGTCGCTCTGTCACAGCTGGTCCCCCGGGGTGCGGACGCGGGTCGACGAGGACCACGGCGGATGGCTGGTGGTGGACCGATGACGTGCCGGTGCAGCTCAGAGCAGGCCTTGCCGACTGGCCACGTACACCGCCTCGGCGCGCCGTGAGACCTTGAGCTTGCGCAGGATGTTGCTGATGTGAAACTTCGCGGTGGTGGCCGAGATGAACAGCGCCTGACCGATCTCCTTGTTGGACCTTCCCTCCGCCAGCAGCGCGAGGACCTCGATCTCCCGGGCCGACAGGGCCTCGGACGCCGATTCGACCCCCCTGAGCGCGTCCACCACCATGGAGGCGGTTCGCGCGTCGAAGGCGCTCTGCCCCTCCGACACCGACCGGACGGCGGTCACCAGTTCGGTGACGTCCACGTTCTTGACCACGTATCCCCGCGCCCCCGCCCGGACCGCCCGCACGACGATCGCCTTGTCGAGGAAGGTCGTGAGCACCAGCGGGGCGACGCCGGGGAACAGGTCGCGGACCGCCGCGCAGAGACGCAGCCCGTCGAGTTCGGACCCGCTGCCCAACTTGAGGTCGATCACCGCGACGTCCGGGCGGGTCGAGTTGATGACCCCGAGGGCCGCGTCCGCGGTCGACGCCTCACCGACCACCTCGAGGTCGGGCTCCCGCTCGAGCATCAACCGCAGGCCCTCGCGGAGCACCGCGTGGTCGTCCACCAGCACGGTGCGGATCATGGCCGCCGGGGTCATCGGACCGACCCCCGGGCCGCTGCGTCGAGGCCCCCGACACCGGGCGCCACCACGGTGATCGCCACCCCGCCCGTGTCGGCCCCCGCGATACGCAACTCCCCTCCCACCATCTCCGCCCTCTCCCTCATGTTGACCAGACCGTGGCGCTCTTCCGGGGACCCGGTCCGCACGGCCTCGAGCAGGCTCCGCAGCTCCTCCGGCCTCCCCACACCGTCGTCCTCCACGGTCAGCGCCACGGCCTCGTCACCGAAGTCGAGGGTGACCACCACGCCGTCGCCCCCCGAGTGCCGCGCGGCGTTCGAGAGCGCCTCGCCGGCGATCCGGAGGAGTTCGTGCTCGATCCCGGGGCTCGTCGGGACCTCGTCGCCGAGCACCCGGACCTCGGAGGACATGGTCGACGGGACGTGGAGGCGGCACAGGTCCTCGATCAGCCTGCTCAGCCGGGCGTCCCCGTCGTCGATCGTGCGCAGGGCGTAGATCACGGACCGCAACTGGTCGACGGCCTGGTCGGTCAGGTGTACGGCCTTCTCGAGCAGGGGCCGCTGCCGGTCGGCGTCTCCCACCGCGTCGAGTCCCAGTTGGAGGTGCATCCCCGCGCCGAGGACGAGCTGGGACACGCTGTCGTGGAGCTCCCGGGCCATCCGGGACCGCTCCACGTCGAGGATCCGCTGGCGGTGCGCGGCATCGAGCTCGCGATGGGCGATCTCGAGCTCCGAGTTCCGCCGGGACAGC
Organism: Dietzia sp. DQ11-38-2; assembly: GCF_014145055.1. Classification (NCBI taxonomy): domain Bacteria; kingdom Bacillati; phylum Actinomycetota; class Actinomycetes; order Mycobacteriales; family Dietziaceae; genus Dietzia; species Dietzia sp. DQ11-38-2. Next base: position 3,403 of record NZ_JAALDW010000023.1, on the reverse strand, counting down.
TCCACCACGTGGCCCCGGGCCTCCTCGTAGGCCTCCTCCGCCCGGGCGAGGAGCATCTCCTTGTCGCGGAACAGGACGGAGTTGTGCAGCGCGACCGCCGCCTGCGCGGCGAGGATCCGCAGGACCACCGTGTCGATGTCGTCGGCCTGCCGCCCGGGGTGTCGCCACGACGCCAGCCCCCCGATCACCCCGCCGTGCAGGATCAGCGGCACGGTGACCGCGTCGGGTCCGCCGGCCTCCGCGACCTCGGCGGACCGGCCGCCGCGGAGGACCGCGAGAAGGACGTTGACCACGCCTTTGGGCAACCCCTCCGGCACGGGTGCCAGGTCCCGCCCCTCGAACGCGACGAACCGTCCCTCGGGGTCCACGATGACGTGCCGTGGTTCGACGGACGGGAGCTGACCGTCCCGCAGGGCCACCAGCGCCCACTCGGCGTCGAGCTGGTCGTAGGCGACCTTGAGGACGGACAGCATCAGCTCCTCGGGCCCCTCGGCGGTCCGCACCAGCGCACCCGAGACGCGATCGAGAGCGTGCATCGAGCGGCGCAGCCTGGACTCCGCAGCGCGGTACTGGTCGAAGAAGCTCCTCTTGACCGACCGGAGGCCCAGGAGGGAGTCCAGGTCGGTCGGCCCCTCGCTCATGACGCCTCCCGGTACAGCCGATCGACGTCCTCGAGGGTGACGGGACGCGGATTGGTGGCCATGCACAGATCGCGCAGTGCGTGAGCGGCCAGCGTGGGGATGTCCTCGCCCCGGACCCCCAGGTGAGTGAGCCCCGTCGGGATCCCGACGGACTCCGCGAGGTCGCGGAAGCGGTCCGCGACCCGGTCCGTCACCTGACCGGCGCGCGACCCCACGGCGACGCCGGCGGCACGGGCCAGATCCGCCATGCGGTCCGGGGCCATCACCGTCCCGTTGTGCCGGACCACATGCGACAGCAGGACCCCGTTGATCTGGCCGTGAGACGCGTCGTACCGGCCGCCCACCGGATGACTCATCGCGTGGACCGCCCCCAGGACGGCGTTGCTGAAGGCCATCCCCGCCTCGAGCGACGCGAGCGCCATCGCCTCCAACTGCTCGTCACCGCACCTCCCACCGTTCCTCCCGCCGCGCCCGAGCCGGTCGAGCGACCGAGTGCACAGCTCGACGGAGCGCAGGGCGTGGGAGTCCGTCAACGGGCCCGCCGCGCGTGAGGAATAGGCCTCGACCCCGTGCGAGAGCACGTCGATCGCCGTGGCCGCCCGCACGTCCTCGGGAACTGTCGCGTGGGTGGCCGGGTCGATGACGGTGACGTCCGGCACCAGCGAACGGCTCACGATGGTCACCTTGGTCAGGCGGTCCGAGTCGTTGACCACGCAGAACTGGGAGACATCGGCACCGCTGCCGGCCGTCGTCGGCACGGCCACCACCGGGGGCAGTGGCAGCCGGACCCGGTCGACCCCCTCGTACTCGAGGACGTGTCCGCCGTTGGACACGACCAGCGCGACCCCCTTGGCGGCGTCGATCACCGACCCACCCCCCACCGCCACGATCACGTCGCACCCCGAGGAGTGATAGGTCTGCGCACCCTCGAGGATCTGTGAGGCGCGCGGGTTCGGTCGGACGTGCGACCACACGACCGGCTCGGCACCCCGCGCCCTCAAGGCGTCCACCACGGTCCCCGGCCACGGGGTGAGTTCGAGCCACGGATCGGTGACGACGAGGGGGCGACGGGCCCCCAGCCCCATGGCGGCGGTCGCGGCCTCGGGCAGGGCACCGAAACCGAAGAGGATCTCCGGCGCGTGGAATTTGGCCACCCGGCCTTCCGCGGACATGACCTCACGATAGGCCCGGGTCATGTCAGGCGAGCGAGCTTCCCAACAGACCTGCCCGTTCGGACAGTTCCGCGGGATCGCGCGCGGTCACCACCCCGTCCAGGTACCGGGCGTAGCCGCTCAGCCCACAGCTCGGCCGGTTCCAGTACCTCCGGGCCTCCGGGGTTATCCACGCCATCCGGTGGGCCCGCCTGCTGATCCGCCCCACCAGGTCCTCCCGCGGATCGAGCCCGTTGCTCCGCCCGTCACCCACGACCAGGACCGAGGTCCGGGCGTCCACCAGATCCCCGTGTCGGTCGAGGAGTTCGGCGAACACCCGCCCGTAGTCGCTGCTCGCCTCCAGATCCAGACCGGGCGCGGCAAGCACGGTCGCCAGTGCCCCCGCGCCCGACGAGGACAGCAGGTGGTCGGTGACGTCGACCGGCCGGTCGACGAAGGCGACGACGGAGCACCGGTTGACCTTCTGATGCAGGCTCTGGGCCAGTCGCAGCACGAATCCGGTGACGGGACGGACCGAGAGCGAGACGTCGACGAGGATCAGAAGCTTGAGCGGTCCGGGCACGCGGGTGCGGTTCATGATGGTGAACGCCTCGCCGTCCGTGGCCCAGGCCCGGCGCAGGGTGGAGCGCGAGTCCAGCACCCCACGCGCGAACGGTCGCGAACGCCGGCGGGGCGCTCCCCGGATCCGGCGCATCACCTCGTGTGACGCGCGCTCGAGGTCACCGTCATCGGTTCCCTCCACGCCCCCGCGATCCTCGTCGTCGCCACTCCCACCGGTTCCCCCGTCGGTGACGTCGTCCGTCAGGCTCCTGAGGAACTCCACGACCGCGTCGACGAACATCCCCACCTGCTCGCTCGGCGGGGGCCCGCCGTCCTCACCGGAACCCGCGTACACCTGGCGGGCGTCGTAACCGTCGAGGGTCCGCAGGACGTCGAGCGCGTCCCCCCAGTCCAACGACTCGTCGCCGGACACCGAGACCGCGGAGGAGCCCATCTCCCCGACCCGGTCCGACGACGCGCGGTCCACCTCGATCTCGTAGGTGACCGTCGACCGCCACTGCTCGGCGCCCTGCTCGACCGCGAACTCCTCCTCGCCCGTCGCGGTCGAGAAGTCGGAGTCGTCGTAGTGGATGCCCTCATCACGCCGGGCGGTGTCGTCGCCCTCGACGAGGTCACCGATCTCTGCCGGGTCCAGGTCCGATGGGGTGAACGGTGACGACCCCTCCGAGTCCAGTTCCAGCTCGTCGGGCAGCGCCCCCACCTGCGGATCATCGCCACGGGCACCGGCGGCGCCCTCGGTCCGGGCCACGTGCAGACCGAGGAAGAGGCGGTCGAACACCGCGTCGAAGACCCGGTTCTCCCGCCGGTACTTGACGGTCACCGCCCGGAGCGCCGGCCGCAGCACCTCGGGCCGCGAGGCCCCCAGCAGCGCGAGGACCGTCCGCACCTCCACCACCTCGGCCGGGGACACGGCCACCCCGCGCTCCCTCAGGAGACGCCCGAACACCACGGAGACGATGTCGAGGACCTCCGGGGGCGAGACGCGGGGCCCCGGGCCGATCGTCATCGTCGTCCGCTCCCACGGCCGGC
>NZ_JAALDW010000232.1:0-9287 GCF_014145055.1 Dietzia sp. DQ11-38-2 | reverse complement strand
GACGAGCCGACCAACAACCTCGACCTCCCCGGCGTGGAGGTGCTCGCCGACGCCCTGCAGCAGTGGCGCGGAGCGCTGCTGCTGGTGAGCCACGATGACGGGTTCTGCGACCGGGTGGGGGTGGACGAGGTGATCCGACTCGGCTGACGCGCCCACCTCACCCGATCACCCACCACGGAGGGATCCATCCCGTGCGCACGCTCATCTACTACGTCGCCGTCACCGCCGACGGGTTCATCGCCGACCCCGACGGGCGAACCGACTTCTTCCCCCTGGAGGGAGACCACATGGCCTGGCTCATCGAGCACTACCCGGAGACGATCCCCGGCCACGTCCGCGGGGCGCTGGGGCTGGCCGACACCGCCTCTCGGGTGTTCGACACGGTGGTGATGGGTCGCACCACCCATCAGGTGGCGGTTGACGAGGGTCTGGCCAGCGGCTATCCGCATCTGCGCCAGTACGTGGTGACGCACCGGCCGGACGACCTGCCTGCCGAACAGGGTCTCACGGCCTCGGACGAGGATCCTGTGACCCTGGTCCGCAGGCTCAAGAGCGAGGATTCCCCTCTCGACATCTGGCTGTGCGGAGGTGGGGAGCTGGCAGGGGCTCTCGTGGACGAGATCGACGAGTTCCGACTGAAGATCAATCCGGTCCTGATCGGCGCGGGGCGGCCGTTGATCTCGGGGCCCGTTCCGGTGTTGTCACTGGTCGTGCGCCGGAGGATCGGCTTCGACAGCGGGGTGGGCTACGTGGAGTACGAGCGCGCGCGCCGCGGGTGACCGCGTGGCTGCAGGGATCGGCTCACCGCACCCAGGGCGCGTAGGGGGCGACGTGGAAGCACGGCACCGGGGTGGCCTCAGCGGGGGCCAGTGCGTTGAGCACGTGCAACCACACCCTCTCGCTGTACAGGGTGGCCACGTGCTCGGACAGGTCCTCGGCACATCCGGCCTGGAGTTCGATGTTGGTGACGTCACCGGAGTAGAACTGGCGGACGAACGGGGTCACGATCTGGTCGAACTGCGAGACGATGCTGTACATGCGGACTCCGGGGATGCCCTCGGGGCCGCGTGGGTAGACCTCGGTGGCGAGTGGCGAGTCGACGACCTGCTGGATGAGGGCCGGCGTCGAGTGCTCCAGGCTCCCGTACACGGCGGGCCCGAGGACCGGCACCAGGGAACGCAGATAGACGATCTCGCTCAGTCTGGTCCCGGTCGAGGGCGAGATCCCCACCTTGGTGTGGACCTTCTCGCTCCCGCCGAGGAACGTCAGGTAGTAGTCGGCCAGGATGCCGCCGCCCTGGGAGTGCCCGACGAGGTCGACGGCGTCCGCGCCCGTCTCGGCGAGCGCCCGGTCCACGACCTGCTGAAGGACCAGGCCGGAGGCCCGGATGTCGCCGAGGCCCTGGATCGGCATCGCCGGGAAGCCCGTGACGTTCCCGAAGGTGAAGGTGTAGACGCAGTACCCGGCGTTTCTCAGCAGAGGGGCGCCGGCCTGCCAGGCGAGCGCCTGCGTGGTGAAGGTGGGGTGGACCAGGACGACGGGACGCGGGCGCTGCGGGGTCGGTCGACAGTTCGGGTCGTTGGCTCCCGGAGGCGGGATCTCGGGAGCCAACGACGCCTGGAACCCGGCCGAGATGTCGAAGGGCACCGGCAGTGGTCCCTCGGTGGGCGACTGCGCACGGGCGGGGGTGGTGGCGGAACCCACGAGGAGCACCGCCACGGCGACCACCGCCACCGCGGCGGCGATCCGCCTCGCTCCGAAGGGGCGTGCGGGTGGTCTGGTCGCGACTCCGATCACCGGAGGCCCCCTGTCGTTGCGCCGCGGCCCGCTACGAGAGGGCCGACTCCATGGGTGTGATGGTCCTCACCCTAGGCAGGGGCGGCGCTGTGCGCTCTGCTTCCCGTCAGACGGCACCGCCGGCGACCGCGGGCGGGGTGCCGGTGTTGGAGGAGGCGTCGGTCTCACGGGCCAGGTACTCCTCGATCCGGAACCAGTCATTGTCCGCGCGCTCGGCGATCGCCACGAGGGTGCTCATGTTGGCGACCTCCTCGACCTGCTCACGCAGGAACCACAGCATGAACTGCTCGCCCAGCGGATCTGCCTCGGCTCGCGCGGCCTGGAACAGGGCCTCGATCTGACGGGTGACCTGCTTCTCCTGCTCGAGTGCGTACCGCAGTGCGGCGACGGGTCCCTCGAAGTCGGCCTGCGGGCCGGGGACGGCCGGGATGGTCACCTCGATGTCGCGGTCGAGCATGTACTGCACCATCATCATCGCGTGGTTCCGCTCTCCGAGGCTGTGCTGGTAGAAGCGGCCCGCGAGCTGCGGCAGGTCCTTGGCGTCGGCCCACACCGCGATCGCGATGTACTGCTGGCTCGCGGCGAACTCGTGGCCGACCTGCGCGGACAACAGTTCGGTGAACGAGGACTTCTTGGCCATGATCATGGAACCCTTCCTCTCGGGGGACCTCGACGGGCGTCGAGGTTCGCGGGGGCGTGGTGCGCCCCGGGGGTCCCAGAGTAGGACCGACGAGGGTGTTTTACCAGGTCAGTAAGCCTAACCGAACATCGGTAAGCCTGGCCTGGCCGGCGGTGCCGGACGACCGGATACGGCGCGGGACGCCGTCGTCAGCGCCGGTGCGCCCGCATCGCGGAGTGTTGGTCCCTCGGCTTGACCACGATCTGGTCGAGGTTGACGTGCGACGGCCGGCTCGCCACGAATCCCACGATCTCGGCGACGTCGCGTGCGACCATGGGGGTCAGTCCCTCGTAGACGGCGCCGGCCTTGTCGTCGTCGCCGTCGAATCGCACCAGTGAGAACTCGGTCTCCACCATGCCGGGCGCGATCTCGGTGAACCGCACGGGCTCGCCCAGGTGCTCCCCGCGGAGCGTCCGGTGCAGGACGGCCTGCGCGTGCTTGGCCGAGGTGTACCCGCTGCCCTTGTCGTAGGACTCGAGCGCGGCGATCGAGGTGATGGTCACCACCAGCCCGTCGCCGGTGTCCACGAGCACCGGCATGAGTCCGCGCACGAGCCGCAGGGTGCCCAGGACGTTGGTCTCCCACATCCATCGCCACTGATCCTCGTCGGCGTCCATGACGGTGGTCGTCCCCTTGGCGCCGCCGGCGTTGTTGACCAGCACGTGCAACCGGGGCACGGCCGCGCAGAACGCCTCGCACGAGACGGGATCGGTGACGTCCAGGGGAATGGCGGTGCCGCCGATCTCGTCCGCGAGCGCCTCCAGTCGGTCGAGTCGTCGGGCTCCGACGACCACGTGGAATCCCAGCCGCGCCAGTTCGCGTGCGGTGGCCTCGCCGATCCCGGAGGAGGCGCCGGTCACCACCGCGATGCGGGTGTCGGCGGGGAGAGCGGTGAGGTGCTCACGGATGGCGGGGTGATCGACACTCATGGTCTCAGGCTAGAACAGCAGTCCCAGTGGCGCGCGACGGAGACAATGGTCGACGATGCGTGCGGTGCGGATGGCCCTGGTCTCGGTGGTGGTGGCGGTGATGTGCGTGGCGTGTGGATCCTCGCGGCAGTGCGACGTCGCCGCCGACCCCCTTCTGGCGCCACTCGACGCCCCCGGGCAGGCGTGTCCGCGCTTCGGGGTGAGCACTCCCGGCGGACCTGCCGCCCCGGAGGAGCTCCGTGCGGTCGCCGACACCGTGGGTGCCCGGCCGAGTGTGGTGATGTGGTTCGTCGACTTCTCCTCCCCGCCCCCGATCGCCGAGTTGGACGCCGTCCGGGAATGGGGTGCGGACCCGATCATCACGTGGGAGCCGTGGCGGTGGATCGCGGACGGGGTGTACGACCGCGGGGCGTTCCCGATGGAGGAGATCGCCGCGGGGGTCCACGACGACCACCTCTATCGCTGGGCCGACGAACTGGCCGCCTGGGGTGACACGGTGTACCTGCGATTCGCCCACGAGGCCAACGGCGACTGGTACCCGTGGAGCCCGCGGGGCGGTACCCCTTCGCAGACCTATGTGGAAGCGTGGCGGCATGTGCACGACCTCTTCGCCGCCGAAGCGGTGCACAACGTTCGGTGGGTCTGGACCGTCAACGTCCCGCACCCCGGAAGCAGCCCGGTGGCCCCGCTCTTCCCGGGCGAGGAGTACGTGGACGTGGTGGGCGTCGACGGCTACAACTGGGGTACCACCCAGGCGTGGAGTTCCTGGCAGGAACCGGACGAGATCCTCGGCCCCACCCTGGACGAGGTGGCCACGATCGCACCGGGAGTGCCCGTGATGGTCACCGAGGTGGCCAGCGCGGAGGCGGGTGGGCCCAAGTCCGAGTGGGTCAGGGACCTCGTCGGGTACCTTGATTCGAGAGAAGAGTTGACGGCGTTCGTGTGGTTCGACCACCACAAGGAGACCGATTGGCGCCTGGCCAGCAGCCCGGAGTCCGCCGCCGCCATGGCGGACGCCCTGACCAGAGGGAGCCGTACGAGATGACCCCGCCGCCGTGGAGCATCCCCGCACCAGTGGAGGCCGAGCGGGTGCGCGACGTGGAGCGGCTGGGGTTGTTGGGGACCCCGCCCGAGGGCCGGTTCGACCAGGTCACGAACATGGCGCGCCGGGTCCTCGGCGTCCCCGCGGCATCCCTGTCCCTGATGGACGACGACCGGTTGTGGATGAAGTCGATCCACGGGCTCGAGGTGGAGGAGGTGCCCCGGGACAAGACGGTCTGCCGGACCACCATCGCGCGGGCGTACCGCCGCCCTGACGACCCGGCGCTGGTGATCCCGGACGCCGCCGCCGACCCGGAGTTCGCCGAGATCCCCGGTATCGGTGGCCCGGACGGGGTCCGGTTCTACGCCGGCTATCCGCTCTACGGCCCCACAGGTCATCCGGTGGGCACCTTCTGCGTCTATGACTTCGAGCCCCGGAACCTCGACCCGCAGCAGATCGAGGCGTTCACCGAGCTCGCCGAGTGGGCGCAACGGGAACTCGAGCGGTCCGCGGAGCTGGACCGGGCCGCGGAGATACAGACCCAGCTGCTCCCGCGCCCCCTCACCGGACTCGAGGGCTACCGGATCGCCGCCGTCTGCCTCCCGGCGTTCACCGTCGGCGGAGACTTCTTCGACCACTACAGTCGTGGAGACACCCTGATGCTCACCGTCGCCGACGTGATGGGCAAGGGGCTCGGGGCCGCGATCCTGTCCTCCTCGGTCCGCGCCTCGGTCCGGGGGGCCTCCCGGGTGCTCGACCGGTTCGGCCCCGCCGACGGCGCGCAGGACACGGGGGCAGTCACCACGCTCGCGGCCGAGCACCTCGCCGAGGACTGCGAGCTCACCTCGACCTTCGTCACGGCGCTCCTCGCCGCTATAGACCTGCCCAGCGGGACGATCCGCTACACCGATGCGGGCCACGGCCTTGCGCTGGTGCGGCGCTCCGACGGGCGGATCGAGCCCCTGGAGGAGGGCGGGCCCCCCATCGGGATCCTCCCCGGGACCACCTGGGCCTCTGATGAGGCACAGCTAGAGCCGGGCGACGTGTTGGTGATCTGCTCGGATGGTCTGCTCGATCTGTTGGACGAGGACAGCGACCCCGCCGCGGTGTGGCAGTTCGTGCAACCCTTCGCCCTTCCCGACGAGCTCACGGCTGCGACCCGCGACCTGGTGGCGGGCCGGCCCCCGCTGGACGACGTGACCGTGGTGGCCGTCCGGAGAGAGGCGGCGTGAGCACGGTCCCGGCCCCGCCGGTGCCGCGCAGCGAGTACCCCTCGCCCTACCTGCGGCTGCTCATCGTGGTGACCGTGATCGTCGGGTTGAACTACATCGTGTGGCGGTGGTTGTTCTCGGTCAACTGGGACGCCTGGTGGATCGCCGTCCCGCTGGTCCTGGCCGAGACCTACAGCCTGATCGACTCGATCCTCTTCGCCGTGACCATGTGGCGGTTGCGTCGTCGCCCCGAGCCGCCCCCGGCGCCGGAGGGGGTGAGCGTCGACGTCTTCATCACCACCTACAACGAGCCGCTCGACCTGGTGCTCGACACGGCGGCGGCCGCCAAGCGCATCCGCTACCCGCACCGCACGTGGATCCTGGACGACGGCGCCCGTCCGGAACTCCAGGCCGCCGCCGCGGAGCTGGGGGTCGACTACCTCACCCGGTCGGCCAGTTGGACCGACAAGCCACGCCACGCCAAGGCGGGAAACCTCATCAACGCACTGCTGCACACGGACGGCGAGTTCCTGCTGATCCTGGACGCGGACCAGGTCCCCGAGCCGGAGATCCTCGACCGGACCCTCGGGTACTTCACTGACGAAGGTATGGCGCTGGTCCAGACCCCGCAGTACTTCACCAACGTCCCCGAGTCCGACCCGCTGGGCAGCCAGGCACCCCTGTTCTACGGGCCCATCCAGCAGGGCAAGGACGGGTGGAACGCGGCGTTCTTCTGCGGGTCGAACGCCGTGCTCCGTCGCGAGGCGCTGATGCAGCTCGGCATCACGGGGTACGTCAAGGCCGTGGAGGACGGGGTGGATCGCGCCCTGCGGACGGCCGGCAGGGTGATCAGGCGGGCACAGCGCACGGTCCCGGCGGACCAGCCCGAGGTGGGGGAGGCGCTCGGAACCGTCCGGCGGGCCGTGCGCACCGCCCGCGCCGAACTCAGGGCGGGTGGGTCTCTCGCGGAGATCACCTACGGGTTCCAGCAGACGGTGGACGCGGCCGCGCGCACCGTGGTGGACGCCGACCTGGGCGCGATCCGGTCGGACCTCGAGGCGATCGCCGCGCTGGACGAGCACGGGGCGGACGCGATAGTGCTCGACGACCTGGTGCTCGACCAGCTCGCCGACCGCGAGTGGTCGCCACTGGGAGCGGTCGAGTCGGTCCGCGCGCTGATCCGCGCCGTGGACATCGACCGGGCCGACGAGGCGGAACCCACCCAGGCGCTGGCGACCATCTCGGTCACCGAGGACATGGCCACCGCGATGCGTCTGCACGCTGCGGGATGGCGGACCGCCTACCACCACGAGGTGCTGGCCTATGGTCTGGCGCCCGAGGACCCCAAGACGATGCTCACCCAGCGACTGCGGTGGGCACAGGGCACGATCCAGGTGATGCTGCGCGAGAACCCCCTGGTGCAGCGGGGTCTGACGCTGGCCCAGCGGTTGATGTACTGGTCCACGATGTGGAGCTACCTCTCGGGCTTCGCGGCACTGGCATACTTCGCCGCCCCGGTCATCTACCTGACCTTCGGCGTGCTGCCCGTCCAGGCGTGGAGCGTGGACTTCTTCGCGCGACTCATCCCGTTCCTCGTTCTGAGCCAGCTGCTGTTCTTCATCGCCGGCCGGGGCACCCCGACCTGGCGGGGACAGCAGTACAGCCTCGCCCTCTTCCCCGTGTGGATCGCGGCCTGCTGGACCGCCGCGCGCAACGTCTACTTCGGCAAACCCCTCGACTTCGCGGTCACCCCCAAGACCCGCCAGGGGGAGGACGCGACGCCGTGGTACCTCTTCCGGCCGCAACTCATCGTCATGGCGTTCCTGGTGGTGGCGGCCGTCATCGGGGTGGTGCGGCTGTACCTGGGGGCGATCTCCGTCCTCGGCGTCACGGCGAACCTCGTCTGGGTGGTGTTCGACCTGTTGATTCTCTCGGTGGTCTTCCGGGCCGCTCGCTACCGTGGACCCGACAGAGAAGGAGCGACATGACCGCCTACGACATCCGGGAGGCCGGCACCGCAGTGGTGGTTCAGCCGACCGGTCGACTGAACATGGTGGCCGCCCCCGGCCTCCGCGACCAGCTCCGTGAGCTGGTCGACGGTGGGTCGCGCCGGGTGGTGGTGGACCTCAGCGCCACCGAGTTCATCGACTCCTCGGGACTCGGGGCGTTGATATCCGGACTCAAAGCCGCCAGGCAAGCCGGGGGCGACCTTCGCATCGCGGCCCCGAACGCACAGGTCACGAGCGTGTTGAAGCTCACCCGGCTCGACCGGGTTCTGACCGCGCACGAGTCGGCGGACTCCGCCTTCGATGGCGACTGACCAGCGTCGGGAGCTGACCCTCACCACGGGTGAGGGCACGCTCGACAGGATCCTCGATCTGATCGGGGAGACGCTCTCGGCCGGTGAGGTCGAGGAGGAGGTGCGGTTGCGGTTCGAGATCTCCGTGGCGGAGATCGGGGCGAACATCATCGAGCACGCGGCCGACGGCGGCCCGGTGCACCTGGACCTCGTACTGGAGGTGACGCCGGACCGCCTCGAGGCGCGCTTCACCGACGACGGCAGCCCCGCCCGGGTGGACCTGCGTGCCGTGCAGATGCCGGACGTCTTCGCTGCCCGGGGCCGGGGGCTGGCGATCGCGGTGGAGGCGCTCGATGAACTCGAGTACCGCCGGCGCGGGGGAGAGAACGTCTGGCGGCTGGCCTGTTACCGCGAGCGGGAGGCGGGGCAGTCGGAGGACGACGACGAGGTCAGCGGCCCCGGCCGGTGACCATTCCGACGAGTCCGCGCACCGCGCCGAGGGCCATGTCGGACTTGGAGAAGTAGTCCTGCCAGCCGCACACGAGGCCGTCGCGGACCTCGAGTCGCCCGCACACCCAGAACCCGCAGCGGAATCGCCCGACCCCCAGGTAGTCGGTGCGTTCGGTGAGCACGATCGTCGGGGAGCCGGGGGTTGTGGGGTCGGCGGGGGCGCCCACGGCGAGGTGGTGGATCTCCGCGTCGAAGTCCACGCTGCCGCCCAGGGCCGACAGCGCCTTGACCACATCGCGCTTGCCCCGGATGGTGGGGAGCCCGATGTTGGCCCACCACACGTCCTCGGCGAGCAGCTCGGAGGCGGTGGTGACGTCGCCCGAGACGAGGGCGTCGAAGAAGGTGCGGACCACGACGTCGGAGTCGAGCTTGGTGGTGGTGGTAGCCATTGGACCACGGTAACCGCCCCGGTCCGATCTGTGCGGCCGGAACGCCCGGCCTCAACCGACTTGTGCGTGCCGAGTGGTCCCTTGCGCCCGCGTACCCGGGCGGAATGCGTGTAGGCAGGGCTGGGCAGGGCGCAGAGTTCCGGTGATGCGGACGGCGCGCGCAGTTCTCGGTGGGGCACGCGGGCCATCGACGATGTGCGGGATCTGGACAGCTCAGCCGGATCTGTGGCTGGCACGATGAGCCTCATGAGTTCCGCAGCCGCCCCCGCCCCCGCCGTCTCGTCGGTCGTCTCCTCCGACGGCACCGCCCTCGCCTACCGCCTCCTCGGCGACCCCGCCGCCCGCCCGTTGGTGCTGGTCCACGGCTGGGCCCAGTCGAGCGCCAGCTGGGGGCCGGAGCTGCTGGACGCGCTGGCCGAGCGGTTCCGGGT
>NZ_JAALDW010000231.1:0-6416 GCF_014145055.1 Dietzia sp. DQ11-38-2 | reverse complement strand
CCCGCCCCGAGCACGACCGCCCGGCGCCCGTCGAGACGACGCGACGGCGACCCGGTCGCCGCGGGAGCGGTCCCGGCGGTGTCCACCTCGGCGAGGATCTCCGCGGCGCGGTCGAGCGCCACCGACACCACCGAGGACCCGGCCGAGTCGATTCCCGTCTCGGTGTGGACTCGTTTGCCCACGTGGAGGGCCTGCTGAGCGAGTCGGTGCAAGGTCGTGCCCGCCGCGCCGATATCGGACGCGGACTGGTAGGCGGTACGGATCTGCCCGATGATCTGCTGCTCGCCCACCACCATCGAGTCCAGGCCCGACGCCACCGAGAACAGATGCTCGGCCGCCGACTCCGAGTAGCGGACGTAGAGGTGGCGGCTGAGTTCCTCGGCCGAGAGGCCCGAGTGCCGCGACAGCAGATCCACCACGTCGTCGAGCGCCGGGTGGAACGCCTCCACCGCCGCGTAGACCTCGACGCGGTTACACGTGGTGACGATCATCGCCTCGTCGACGTGGCGGCCACTGATCAGGCTCTCGGTGAGGGCGTCGCGGTCGGCTTCCGCGACCGCGACCGACTCCAACAGGGTGACCGGGGCGCTGTGATGGGACAGACCCACCAGGAGAATGCTCACGACCGACCCCCGGACGCGAGTGCCGTTGGCACCCATGCCAGAATGGACACCGTCGCGTCAACTCGGGGCACATCGACTCGGGACACCGTCAACCGCGGGACGACACTGAACGCACAGCCGGAACAGTGGTCCACAGTCGGTCGTCTCCTGTCGGTCTGCACGGCTGTACGCAGGACGATTCCCCATGGGAACCCCTGCCGGGACGGCCGTGGCCTGGGCCTGCGTTCGACCCGCAACGGACTCCACCGTAACCCGCTTGGCACCCCGGGACAAAACCGTCGCCGGGGCGGATGCTATGCCCGGGTGACGCCGTGCGGCCACCATGAGCGACGCGGCCCCTCGGCCGCTCTGGCCCATGTCGCGGCACGCGCGGCCACCCCACCGCCGGGGACGCGGAGGCGACGTACGGTCAAGCGGTGCCGCCTCGCCGCAGGTCCCCCGCGACCCCGTCCTCCACCACCGCGTCCCCGTCGAGACGTGGGTCCGGGCGGGCGTCCCGCGCCAGGTACGCGAAGCGACGGCAGCGACGCCTCTCGCGCGTCGACAACGACCTCACCGCGTCGCAGTGGGCCGACCTCCTCCACGCGTGGGCCGGATGCGCCTACTGCCGTTCGCCGGGCCCGGCCCTTCAGCGCGACTGCGTCATGCCCGTGTCGCGAGGCGGTCGCTACACGCTGGAGAACGTGGTCCCCGCGTGCGCCTCCTGCAACGCGAGCAAGCACAACAGCGAGGTCACCGGGTGGCTGCGGCGCAAGAAACTCGACGAGCGCACGTTCCTGGTCCGGCACGCGACGATCCTGCGGGCCCTGCGAGCCGACGAGTAGCGCGAGCCCGGTGGGCGAGGGTTCAGTCCCAGCCACCAAACGGCTCGGGGCCGGCGAGGTCGGCGCTCAGCTCGTCGTCGTCGACCTCCCAACACGAGTGCTCCGCACCGTCCACCAGGACCACGGGCAGGCGGTCCCCGTACTCCACCGCGAGCTCGGGATCGGCGGCACGGTCCACGTCCACCACCTCGAGCCGGGCGCGCGCGCGGGCGCACAGCGGCAGCAGCTGGCCGTGGACGCGGACGCAGCTTCCGCAGCCCTCGCGGGTAAGCAGGGTCACCGTGTGCACCATGCACTGATAGTGCCCGACCCCCTCCGGGCTCCCCTAGGATGGGGTCCCACCCCCACTAGGAGGTCCACCCGGTGAACGACCACACCGACGCCGCCGATGACTCAGACCCGGCCTCGAATCCGGACCCGGCGTCGGATTCAGACCCCATCGTGGAGTCGGACCCGGACCCGGACGCAGGTGGCACCCGTCTCCGGCTTCCCGGGCGGGCGGACGTCACCAGTGCCATCGGCCGACTGATCTGGCGCCGTCGCAACCACCGTGACCAGCGCGTCGCCGGCGAGGCCTCGGCCAGGAACGCGGTCAAGCTCGAACCCGGGGCCGAGCCGGGCCCACCGCTCGCCGACGCCACCGCCGAGGATCTCGACGACCACGCCGCGACGCAGTTCGTCCCCGACCCGCAGGCGGCGGCGTTCTTCGACGTGGACAACACCCTCATCCAGGGCGCCTCGATCATCCTGCTCGCCCGCGGGTTGGCCAAGCACAAGTTCTTCACCGCGCAGGACGTGGCGTCGATGGCGTGGTCGCAGGTCAAGTTCCGGGTCTCCGGGAAGGAGAACGCCGAGGATGTGGCGGCGGGCCGCGAGAAGGCCCTGAACTTCGTCAAGGGTCACACCGTCGCAGAGCTGACCGCGCTGAGCGAGGAGGTCGTGGACACCTCGATGCTCGACCGCGTCTGGCCCGGCACCCGCTCGCTGGTCCAGATGCACCTCGACGCCGGTCAGCAGGTCTGGTTGGTCACCGCGACGCCGGTCATGCTCGCGCGGGTGATCGCGTCGCGGCTCGGACTCTCGGGTGCGCTGGGCACGGTGGCCGAGGAGGAGGACGGCGTGTACACGGGCCGGTTGGTGGGCGACATCCTGCACGGGCCCGGCAAGGCGCACGCCATCTCCACCCTCGCCGAGGCCGAGGGCTTCGACCTGTCCAAGTGCTACGCGTACTCGGACAGCTTCAACGACATGCCCATGCTCACGATGGTCGGCCACCCGGTGGCCATCAACCCTGACGGGCGGCTCCGCAAGTACGCCTCGGAGAACGGCTGGGACATCAAGGATTTCCGCACCGTGCGCAAGGCCGCCAAGAAGGCGGTCCCGGGTGTGCTCGCGGTGGGCGGGCTGGCCGGCGCGCGGGCGGCCGTCAAATCCTCGTACGGCGTGCGCACCATCGACCAGCTCCGACGGATCTTCTGACCCGACCGCCCCCGAACCGCCACCAGACCCGAACCGCCAGCAGACCCCCGCCGGCGAGCGCGGCCGCGCGGCTCAGCCGAAGAAGACGCTCCCGCGACGTGCGAGGTTGCGGAACAGGGTGTTCTGGATGGTCTCGCGGACCTGGTCGGTGATCTCGAAGACGATCATCGGGTCGTCGCCGGCGTCCGGCCCGAGGTGGGAGGTCTCGATGGGTTCGCCGAACTCGATGGTCCACTTGGTGGGCAGCGGGATCCCACCGAGGGGGCCGAGCAGGGGGAACGTCGGTGTGATGGGCAGGTACGGGACCCCCAGCAGGCGCGCCAGCGGGGAGAACTCGCCGATCTTGGGGTATATCTCCTCCGACCCGACGACCGAGCACGGGATGATCGGCGCGCCGGCGTCCAATGCGGTGGAGACGAACCCCCCGCGGCCGAAGCGCTGCAGCCGGTACCGGTCCGAGAACGGCTTGCCCAGTCCCTTGTAGCCCTCGGGCCACACGGCGACCACGTGTCCGCTCTCGAGCAGACGCTCGGCGTCGGCGGCGCAGGCCAGGGTCGCCCCGGCCCGCCTCGCCAGTGGCGCGGACACGGGAAGCGTCATCGCCAGGTCGGCGGCCAGTAGCCGCAGGGCGCGTCCCGCGTGGTCGTGGACGGCGACGGTGGTCATCATGGCGTCGAGCGGGAGGACGCCGGCGTGGTTGGAGACGATCAGCCCGGCGCCCTCCGCCGGGACGTTCTCGGCGCCGATCACCTCGACCCGGAACCAGTGTTCGAACAGCGGACGCCACATCGGCAGCCACACGTTCTCGTGGAAGTGCTCGTCGAAACCGAACTCGTCGACCTCGTAGCCGCCGGTGAGCCGCGTGGCGATCAGCTCGCCGATCCCGTTGATCGTGTCGACCAACCCCGACAGCGCGCTGACGTCGCCGGTCGCCAGCATCACGTCGACACCCCGCGCGGCCTCGCGGACGGGTCCCATGACCTCGGCGTCGACGGGCAGTGCCTCGATGACCTGGCCGAGGGAGTCCCGCACCGCGGTGAGGAACCGGTCGACGATCCGGCCGATCTCGGTGGCGGCGGCATCACCGGGGGTGGTCTCACCGAGGAAACCTTCACCCACGATGCGGGAACTCCGTGAATCGCGGCGACCCTCCCCCCAGCGGGGCCCACCGAGTGGCTGGCTCAGGTCGAATTCAGGGCCCCTCACAGCGCCTCCTCCTGGATAGCGTCGGCCTCGTGCGCATCGGCCTCGTGCGGGTCGGGCAGCGCCCCGAGTGCCTCGAGCTCGCACAGGGTGGTGTCGACCCCCGAACGGAGCCGGTCGGCCACCGGGGCCGGGAGCAGGGCGGCGACCTTGGCGGTCTGGCGCTCGAGCGAGGCGCGGGTGATCAGTGGCTCCGTCCCGGAGTCCACGAGGTAGGAGTGCAGCGCCTCCTCGGTGGAGTACCTGGGTGTGAAGCCGAACTCCCGGCGCATGCGTGTGGTGTCCACGGCGCGCCCGAAGCGCAGGTACCGCAGCTGGGAGGAACCGATGTCGCGCAGGCCCTGACTGGACAACAGACGCACGGCGAGCTTGAACGTCTGCGGCGGCACCGGCAGCGGGACGTGCCCGGCCCGCCGGATCGCCTGGCTCAGCGTGAGGACCCCGTCTCCGGCGATGTTGAACGTCCCCGGCGCGGCACCCTGGGTGGCGTGCAGGAGCGCGTCGAGTGCGTCCTGCGGGTGCAGCAGCTGGATGCGCGGGTCGTACCCCGCCAAGACGGGGGCGATCGACGGCGCGAGCAGTTCCCCGAACACCGTGGGCTCGGGAAGGCCGAGGATCGCCGGAATCCGCAGGATGGTCACGTCGATGTCCGGCCGCTTACGGGACATGCCCCGGACGTACCCCTCGACCGCCAGGTGGTCCAGGGGGATGCCTCCGCTGGGTTGGCGGCGAGCCGCCATGTCCTCGGTGAACATGGCCGGGTCCACACCCGAGGAGCCGTAGACGGTGGTCGAGGAGATCAGCACGAACCGCTTGACGCTGGCGGCCCGGCCGCAGGCCGCGATCACGTGCATCGAGCCCATGATGTTGGCCTCCTTGACGGCGGCGCGGCCGCCCGGGGCGAAATCGGTGTGGTGAAGCCCGGCGTGGACCACGGTGTCGATGCCGGCGTCCCGCAGGATGCTCTGCAGACGCGGCGACTGGGGGTCGAGCCGGACGAACTCGGCGTCCCGCATCCGGCGGCGGTGCTGCGGCGACGGTTTGACCGAGTCGATCGCCAGCACGCGCTCGACGGTCTCGGTCCGGAGCAGCATCCCCACGAGGTGGGCACCGAGGTACCTGCTCCCGCCCACGACGGCAACCGCCCGGGCGGGCCGACGGGTTGGCGCTTCGGGGTTCACCCAGACCACTGTAGCGGGGGACCCCCGCGTTCCGTTGCCCGGTCCGCGCCCCCGCCCAGCGCTCGCGACGCACCCCGCGCACGGCGCGCCACGCACCCCGCGCACGGTGGCACGCCCACCTCCGGGCGCCTCACCCGACCGGGCCCCGGACACACCGATGCCCGCCACCATCCTGGGTGACGGGCATCTGCTGCAGGTGTGAGTCCGGGCGCTACCGAGGCGCCGCCGGACTCACTTACCGAGCTTGCGACGCTGCACGCGCGTCCGGCGGAGCATCTTGCGGTGCTTCTTCTTGGACATACGCTTGCGGCGCTTCTTGATCACAGAACCCATAACGGGGGTCACCTACCTGTCGACTACTGGTCTGGGGCCTTGCAGCGGGCTTACTGCGTTCCGGCGTCTAAGCGGGCTCGGAAGCCGGTACGGAACCCGTCCAGACTACCCGTAGGCGGGGCCGCGGCGAAAACGGACCCGACGCCAGATCCACCAGCGGGACGCGGGCGTCTCACCCGGCGGAGAAGTACGAGGTGTCCAGGTACTCGTGGACCGCCTTGGAATGCACGCGGAACGACCGCCCCACCCGCACCGCGGGCAACTCCCCTGAGTGGACGAGCCGGTAGACCGTCATCTTGGACACGCGCATCAGCGCTGCCACCTCGGCAACGGTGAGGAACTGGGAACCCCCCGCCGCCTGTGCGCCGCCTTCGGTCTTGTCGGTAGTCGCCATCTCTCAACCCTTCATGGCACGCGTCGTGCCGCAGGCTTCCCCTCCTGCGGTACTGACACGCACGTGCTGAGCATGAGCCTAGCGTGAAGGGTGTGATCAATGCGACGGGAGTGGGCAAATATCTTTGGCGACACGCCGTCCGACCGCAGCCTCACCCGCTCTGAGCAGGGCTTGTGTTAAACGCGGCGTCCCGCCGAGGTGGCTGACATCTCACCTGGCGGGACGGGAGTGGCGGGCGCGTCGGCGGCTCAGTCGTCCCGCTCGTCGTCGTCGGCCTTCTGCGCGGCCAGGGCGAGGTCTCTCGACTTGGTCGCCGACGCCTCCACCGCGTCCGCCACGGCCGACCTCACGCCGCCGGCCTCGAGCCGCCGGATCGCCG
>NZ_JAALDW010000230.1:313-4708 GCF_014145055.1 Dietzia sp. DQ11-38-2 | reverse complement strand
GGGCACCGTCCGCCGGCTCCTCGGCCACGCCCGCGAGGTGATGGCGGAGGCGTTGGGCGCCGGGGGCACCTCCTTCGACGCCCTGTACGTCAACGTCAACGGCGCGTCGGGGTACTTCGACAGGTCGCTCGACGTCTACGGGCAGGCGGGGCGACCGTGCGCGCGCTGCGGCACACCGGTGGTCCGGGAAGAGTTCATGAACCGTGGCTCACACTTCTGCCCGGGCTGCCAGAGGCCGCCCCGGCGTGCTGTGGTGCGTCGGCCCAGCTCCGTACGATGACCGACATGACGATGACCGACCCGGACGACACTTCCCAGTCCCCGCCGCCCGCCACCGATCTCCGGGTCGAGCGGTCCGGGACCCGGCGGTACGTGGGGCATTCGTCGCGAGGTGCGAGGGTCGAGATCGGCTCGGCGGACGTCGAGGGAGTGTTCACCCCGGGGGAACTGCTCAAGATCGCGCTCGGCGCGTGCACGGCGATGGCCTCCGATTTCACGATCTCGCGCCGATTGGGTGATGACTACGCCGCGACCGTCCGCGTCTCCGGGGACGCCGACCGCGAGGCCGAGCGGTACCCGCGACTGGAGGAGATCTACGAACTCGACCTGACCGGGCTCGACCCGGCCATGGCCGACCGGGTGCTCGGCATGATCCGTCGCTCGGTCGACGCGACCTGCACGGTCGGCCGGACGCTCACCGCGGGCACAGAGATCGGGCTGCGGTTCGACACCGGGATCGACCGGACCGGCGGAGACGCTCCGTGAGCGCACCGGCGCCCGATACGGTCCGGCTGGTGGCCTGGGTCCACGGGCAGGTGCAGGGCGTGGGTTTCCGGTGGTGGACGCGTTCCAGGGCACTCGAGCTCGGGCTCGTGGGCTACGCCGCGAACAAGCCGGACGGACGGGTCCACGTCGTGGCGGAGGGGCCCCGCCGGGCATGCCTTCAGCTCGTCGACCTGCTGCGGGGCGGAGACGGGCCGGGCAGGGTGGAGCTCGTGGTGGAGTCCTGGGACCGGGCGCGGGGGGACCTGTCCGGATTCCGCGAGCGCTGAACGCGTTCTCGGCCGCGGGCCCGGGCCGGGCAGGGGCATTCTGGAGGTGGACCGATCGCGACCTGAGAGACAGATCGGAGGACCGGACCATGACCTCAGGCACCGGAGACGGTGGCGTGGCCGACGTCGCCTGGCACGCACTGGAGGTGCCGGACGTACTCGACCGGGTGGGCGCCGGCACCACGGGACTGACCTCCGATGAGGCGACGCACCGTCTGGAGCGCCACGGTCCCAACCGGTTGGAGGCGACCGACGCGACCGCCGCCTGGCGGGTGCTGCTCCGGCAGTTCCGAAGCCCCCTGGTCCTGTTCCTGATGTTCTGCGCCGCGATCACCCTGGCGCAGGGTCACCTGGTGGACACCGCCGCGATCACGGCGGCGGTCGTGCTCAACGCGGCGATCGGGTTCTGGCAGGAGCGCAAGGCGGAGACAGAGGTCCGGGCCCTGCAATCCCTCGCCTCACCCACCGCCCGCGTGCGCCGGGACGGTCAGGTGCAGACCATCGACTCGGCCGCGCTGGTGCCCGGTGATCTCGTGCACCTCGAGAGCGGCGACCGCGTCCCCGCCGACCTGCGGCTGATCGAGGCGGTGTCCCTGAGGGTCGACGAGTCGATGCTCACAGGTGAGTCCCTGGCCACGGACAAGGACAC
Organism: Dietzia sp. DQ11-38-2; assembly: GCF_014145055.1. NCBI lineage: Bacteria > Bacillati > Actinomycetota > Actinomycetes > Mycobacteriales > Dietziaceae > Dietzia > Dietzia sp. DQ11-38-2. The sequence continues at coordinate 3,007 of NZ_JAALDW010000230.1, read as the reverse complement.
GCATCCGGTCGCCCCCGATGCGCCGACCGGGGATCGGACCGGTATGGCGTTCAGCGGCTCGCTCATCTCGTCGGGCCGTGCGACGGGGGTCGTGGTCGGAACCGGTGCGGGTACCGAGCTCGGGGCCATCAACGAGCTGATCCAGGACACCGCGGCGGCGGCACCGCTCACCGCCCTCATCCACTCCATGGAGCGGTGGATCGGCCTGATCGTGGGGATCTCCGCGCTGGGCGTCTTCGCCGCCGGCCTCGCGCTCGGGCACGATGTCTCGCTGATGTTCCGGACCGCGGTGGCTCTCGTGGTATCCGCGATCCCCGAGGCGCTGCCCGTGGTGCTCACCGTGGCGATGAGCGTGGGCGTGGCCCGGATGGCGCGGCGCAATGCGATCGTGCGGCACCTGCCGTCGGTGGAGACCCTCGGGTCCACGACGGTGATCGGGTCGGACAAGACCGGGACCCTGACACAGAACCTGCTCACCGTGGAACGGCTGTGGACCACGGAGGGGGAGATCACCGTCGACGCCGCGACCGGGGTCGGCGCCGACACCGGGTGGATGAGTGCCGTCGCGGAGGCCGCCCTGCGCGCGGGCGCGCTGACCAACGAGGCCGTCCCGACGCGGGACGACCCCCTTCGGTTCACCGGCGACGCGGTGGATGCGGCGATGGCAGCGGTGGCGGTGCGACTGGGCGTGGTCACGCCTATGGAACGGGCCGCCGCCCCGGTGGCGCACATGCCGTACGAGCCCGAGCTCGGGTTCTCGCAGACGATCCGGAGCGAGGGCGGTCGGCCGGTGCTGTACGTCAAGGGTGCGCCCGATGCGGTCTCCGCGATGTGCTCGAGCATGCTCACCGCAGGGGGTACCACGAACATCGATCGGGCCGCCGTCCTGGCCGCCAACGAGGCACTGGGCTCGAAGGGGCTGCGGGTGATCGCCACGGCCCGCCGGGAGCTCGGGGACGGGGATCCGCGGCTGGCCGGCGGGACCCTCGAGGGAGCACCAGGGGACCTGACCTTCCTCGGCCTGGAGGGGATGACCGATCCACCACGTCCGGGCGTGCAGGAGGCGATCGCCGGCTGCCGGTCGGCGGGGATCCGGGTGATGATGATCACCGGAGATCATCCGGTCACGGCCGCCGCGATCGCCGGGAGGCTCGGGCTGGACACCGGCACGCCCCCCTTGACAGGTGCCGAGATCGCGGCCCTGGACGACACGATGCTCCGGGCCCGGCTGGCGGATGCCACGGTCGCAGCCCGGGTGTCGCCACAGGACAAGATGCGGATCGTCGACCAGCTCATGGCGATGGGCAACGTTGTCGCGGTGACCGGGGACGGCGTCAACGACGCGCCCGCACTCCGCGTCGCCTCCATCGGGGTCGCGATGGGCGGCTCGGGCACGGACGTCGCCCGCCAGGCCTCCGACATCGTGCTCACGGACGACGACTTCAGCACGATCGTCCACGCCGTGGAGGAGGGGCGGGTCACCTTCGCGACCATCCGCAAGGCCACCTTCTTCCTCCTGTCGACGGCGATCGCGGCGCTGCTGGCGGTCGCGGTCAACGTCTTCACCAACTCCCCCCTGATCCTCCTGCCGGTCCAGATGCTGTGGGCGAACCTGGTGACGTCCGGGATACAGGTGATCGCCCTCGCCTTCGAGCCCGGCGAGGGCGACGAACTGGAGGTGCCTCCCCGGAATCCCGGTGAGGGTGTCCTCGACGCCCCTATGTGGTGGCGGACCGCGCTGAGCGGGGTGTGGATAGCCGTCGTGACGCTGGTGGTCTACGAGCGCGCGATCTGGGACGGGATCGAGACCGACCACGCCCGCTCACTTGCGCTGACGGTGCTGGTGGCGGCGAGCTTCTTCCAGGTGATGAACGCCCGGGCGTTGCGTCGCTCGGTGTTCACCCTCAACCCCCTGGCGAACCCGCTGCTGCTGGTCGCCACGGCGGTCGCCGCCTGCCTGCAGGTGATGGTGGTGAGTTGGCCGGTCCTGGCCGGCCCGATGGGCCTGAGCGCGCTGAGCCCCGGTGAGTGGGTGCTGTGTGTGGCCGTCGGCGCCACGGTCATCGCGGTGTCCGAGATCCACAAACTGGCGGTGACACCGGCGGCCCGCCGACGCGCGGCCGCGATCCCCGCCGCAGGAGTCGCGGCTCCGGGGCGGTAGCCGGCCGTGCCATAGGATGGACATCCGTGTACCTCAAGTCGCTGACGCTCAAGGGCTTCAAGTCCTTCGCGGCGCCCACGACCCTGAGGTTCGAGCCCGGCGTCTGTTGCGTCGTCGGCCCCAACGGCTCCGGCAAATCCAACGTCGTGGACGCCCTGACCTGGGTGATGGGGGAGCACAGCGCCAAGTCACTGCGCGGCGGCAAGATGCAGGACGTGATCTTCGCCGGGACCGCCGGCAAGTCGCCGCTCGGCCGCGCGGAGGTCACGCTCACCCTCGACAACTCCGACGGCACCCTGCCGATCGACTACGCCGAGGTGTCCTTGACCCGCCGGATGTTCCGCGACGGCGCGGCAGAGTACGAGATCAACGGGGACCGTGCCCGGCTGATGGACGTCCAGGAGCTGCTCTCGGACTCGGGCATCGGGCGCGAGATGCACGTGATCGTGGGCCAGGGCAAGCTCGCCGAGATCCTCGAGTCCAAACCGGAAGAGCGCAGGGCCTTCATCGAAGAGGCGGCCGGGATACTCAAG
>NZ_JAALDW010000230.1:0-292 GCF_014145055.1 Dietzia sp. DQ11-38-2 | reverse complement strand
TCCGCCGCAAGGAGAAGGCCCAGCGCAAGCTCGCCGGGATGCAGGGCAACCTCGATCGGTTGACCGACCTGACGGGCGAACTGCGCCGCCAACTCAAACCGCTCGGACGCCAGGCCGAGGTGGCGCGGCGGGCCCAGTCCGTCCAGGCCGACCTCCGCGACGCGACGTTCCGGCTGGCCGCAGATGACCTGGTGACGCGGCGCGCCGAGCTGGCGGATGCGGAGAGCGTCCGGGAGAGGCTCTCCGAGCAGGTGGCCGCGGCGGTCGACCGGCGGGACGACCTCGCGTCGTC
>NZ_JAALDW010000229.1:17097-21129 GCF_014145055.1 Dietzia sp. DQ11-38-2 | reverse complement strand
GGGCGGCCCGGCGGCCCCGGCCACCGCCTCCCGGGGGGAGTTGCCGGTCCGGGCGCTCACCGGTTCGGTCCCCGCGACCGGGTTCGCCCGGCACATCGTCGACGATCTGGGCCGGTACGGTCCGGTCAACCTCCTGGCCGGCGACCTCGACGAGTTGTGGTGGGCGTCCAACCGCTCCGGCCGGGGGCCGCTGCGGCTGGACACGGGGGTCCACGGACTGTCCAACGCGGCGCTGGACACCCCGTGGCCGAAGGTCGTCGGCGCGGTGAGCGACGTCACGGCGCTGATGGGGTCCGGGACGATCTCGGGTCAGGACTGGTCGGGCCCCCTGCTCGACCTGCTCGCCGATCCCCGCAAGGCACCGCTCCGGCACCTGCCGCGCACGGGGGTCCCGCTCTGGCATGAGTGGCGCCTGTCGTCGCGGTTCGTCCGGATCGGCCGGTGGTACGGGACCCGGTCGACGACGGCGGTGCGGATCGACGAGCACGGCACGGCTGATGTGGTCGAGCGCACCTGGGACTCCCGGGGACGCGCCGCGGGGACGGTCACCACGAGGATCTGAGTGGAGCGCAGATCCGTGCGGTGGCCGCCCCCCGGGAGACGATCGCGTCGGTGCGTGAGCCGTGGCCCGTGGCCCTTCTAGCCCACGGTCCAGGTGTTGCTGCCGTCGAGCAGGGCCTGGAGGTCCGACGGGGCGGTCTCCTTGGCGGCGGCGACCTGGGCGCGGGCCTGGTCGTCGTAGGTCTCGCGCTGGACCTGCCGGATGATCCCGGTGACGGTGTACTCGAGATCCTGGCTGGACAGGTTCGCCAGCGCGTGCGCGTAGGAGGGGTCCTCGGCATGGGCGTCGTGGACGACGATGTCGGCCTCGTCGACCTCGGCGGTCGCCGCGACCTTCAGCGAGAACCCGGAGCGGACCACGCAGTGCTGGCCCTCGTCGCCGAAGATGATCTTCTCGCCGTGGCGGACCCCGATGAGGTGGTTTCCGGCGTCCTCCTTGCGCAACAGGTCGAACGACCCGTCGTTGAAGATCGGGCAGTCCTGCAGGATCTCCACGAAACTGGTGCCGCGGTGACGGGCGGCGGCGTCGAGGACCTCGGTCAGCCCCTTGCGGTCCGAGTCCAGGGCGCGGGCCACGAAGCTCGCCTGGGCGCCGAGCACCAGAGACAGCGGGTTGAACGGGTGGTCCAACGAGCCCATGGGGCTCGACTTGGTGACCTTGCCCGACTCCGAGGTGGGCGAGTACTGGCCCTTGGTCAGCCCGTAGATCCGGTTGTTGAACATCAGGATGTTGAGGTTGACGTTCCGGCGCAGGGTGTGGATCAGGTGGTTGCCGCCGATCGACATGGCGTCGCCGTCACCGGTGACCACCCATACCGACTGGTCGGGACGGGCGGTGGCCAGGCCGGTCGCGATCGCCGGGGCGCGCCCGTGGATCGAGTGCATGCCGTAGGTCTCGAGGTAGTACGGGAAGCGGCTCGAGCAGCCGATCCCGGAGATGAACGTGATGTTCTCCCGCTTGAGACCGAGCTTGGGCAGCAGGGCACGGATGGTGGCCAGGATGACGTAGTCGCCACACCCGGGGCACCACCGCACCTCCTGGTCCGAGGTGTAGTCCTTGGGCTTCTGCGGTGCGTCGCTCTTGGGGACGGAGGCCAACGCGTCCAGGGGCAGCGGGCTGCCGACGAGTCCGGTTTCGGTGGTGGTCATGGAAGTCCTCTCCTCGCTCGCGGGTCAGCGGGTTCGGTTGGCGGTGGTGGTGCCGGTGGCGGTGTGGCCGATCCGCCGGTGACGCGCGGCGGGCTCGCCGGTCGTGGTGATGACCCCGTCGAGCGCCAGCCGGTACTTGTCGTGCTCGGTGTGGGTGAGCCGACCGGCGAACTCCGCCTCGATGGCGGTCTGCAGTTCCTCGGCCGAGAACGCCATGCCGTGCACCTTGGTGATGGGCTGGATCTGCGCCGGGAAGCGGGCCTTGAGCAACATCGCGAGCTGGCCCAGGTTCATCTCCGGGACGAGCACCCGGTGGTACCTGGCCAGCACCTCGCCGATGTTGTCGGGCAGCGGGTTGAGATGTCGGACGTGCGCACGGGCCACGCGGTGCCCGTTGGCGCGGGCGCGACGGACCGCCTCACCGATGGGGCCGTAGGACGATCCCCAGCCCACCACCAGGACCTCGGCATCGCCGGACGGGTCGTCGACCTCGAGGTCGGGTACGTCGATGAGCGCGATCCGCAGGGCCCGGGTGCGGGTCATGAGGTCGTGGTTCTCCGCCGTGTAGGAGATGTTGCCGGTGCCGTTGGCCTTCTCCAGGCCGCCGATGCGGTGCTCGAGACCCGCCTCACCCGGTATCGCCCAGTCGCGAGCCAACGTCTCCGGGTCGCGGGCGTACGGCAGGTAGTCCCCGGCGGCCTCGGTGTCACCGTCCGCGCCGGTCGCGGGCGCGGTGGCGAGGTTCTTCTCGATGGCCGGCAGGTCGGCCACGTCGGGCAGGAGCCACGGTTCGGAGCCGTTGGCGATCGCGCCGTCGGACAGCACGATGACGGGGGTGCGGTAGGTGACCGCGATCCGCGCCGCCTCCCGGGCGATCTCGAAGCAGTCCGAGGGCGACTGCGGGGCGATCACCGCGACGGGCGATTCCCCGTTGCGCCCGAACAGCGCCTGCAGAAGGTCCGACTGCTCGGTCTTGGTGGGCAGCCCGGTCGAGGGGCCGCCGCGCTGGACGTCGATGATCACCAGCGGCAGCTCGGTCATCACGGCTAGGCCGATGGCCTCCGACTTGAGCGCCAGACCGGGGCCGGAGGTCGAGGTGACCCCCAGCGCCCCGCCGTAGGACGCGCCGAGGGCGGCACCGATTCCGGCGATCTCGTCCTCCGCCTGGAAGGTGGTCACGTCGAACTGCTTGAGCTTGCTCAACTCGTGCAGGATGTCCGAGGCGGGCGTGATGGGGTAGGTGCCCAGGAAGACCGGCATGTCCGCCGACCTGCCCGCGGTGACCAGGCCGTAGGCCATCGCCGTGTTGCCGGTGATCTGGCGGTAGCGACCCTTGGGCAGCTGGGCCGGCTGGATCTCGTACTCGGAGGCGAACGCCTCGGTGGTCTCGCCGTAGTTCCAGCCCGCCCGCAACGCCAGCAGGTTGGCCTGCAGGATCGTCGGCTTCTTCTTGAACTTGTCGCCCAGGAAGGTCTCGATCGAGTCGACCGTGCGGCCGTACATCCAGGTGAGGAGTCCGAGCGCGAACATGTTCTTGCAGCGCTCGGCGTCCTTCTTGCCCACGTCCACGGACTCGACCGCACCGATGGTCAGCGTGCCCATGGCCACCTCGTGCACCTGGAACGCCTCGAAGGCGGGGGAACCGAGCGGGTTGGACTCGTAGCCGACCTTGGTGAGGTTGCGCTTGGTGAACTCGTCGGAGTTGACGATGAGGATGCCACCGGAGGGCAGGTCGTCGATGTTCGCCTTGAGTGCGGCCGGGTTCATCGCCACGAGCACGTCGGGGCGGTCCCCGGCGGTGAGGATGTCGTAGTCCGCGATCTGGATCTGGAAGCTCGACACCCCGTGGATCGTGCCCTGGGGGGCCCGGATCTCGGCCGGGTAGTTGGGCTGGGTCGCCAGGTCGTTGCCGAAGGCCGCCGCCTCCGAGGTGAACTGGTCACCGGCGAGCTGCATGCCGTCTCCGGAGTCGCCCGCGATGCGGATGACCACCTTGTCCAGCTTGGTCTTGGACGCATTGCCCACCGCTGCTGACCTCCGTTGTGTCTGAGATGATCGGGGCTGGTCGTGACTCCCGTACGGCCACCGACGGTACGCCGGTTCGGGCGCGACTCGTCACCCCGACGGAATTGGAAAACAGTAACACGTTCCAGTTCGGCGTGGTTCCCGCTTGTGCCCACCATAGACCGGTCTGTCTATCGGTGCCAATCCGGCGTCGTGTCGAACGCCCTTCTGCTGCTCGTGAGGGGTGTCCGTGACCGGGGACGACGACGAACCGACCCGATGCGACGCGTGACAGATATATAGGGAGGCGGCTGTGCA
>NZ_JAALDW010000229.1:0-17072 GCF_014145055.1 Dietzia sp. DQ11-38-2 | reverse complement strand
TCCGCCGGTCCCCGCGCCGCTTTCCGCGGCGACGTCCGGGGCACCTCCGCATGGGGGAGGAGTCGATCGGCGCGGGTGCCCGTCCGCCGCCCGGGGGCGGGCCGGCGCCGAACGCGACTCTTCCGAAGCGCCCCTGGCCTGGTATGAATTCTCATAGACAGGCCCCGGCACGCGTACCGTATCCGGGACCGGAGGTCGGTGGCGCACGTCGCCGACGTATCAGCGCAGGTTGGGAGCGGTTCAGTGGCGAGCAAGCAGACAGCATCGGGCGGGAAGCGGAGCCTGGTGATCGTCGAGTCCGCCACCAAGGCCCGCAAGATCCAGCCGTACCTGGGGTCCGACTACGTGGTCGAGGCGTCCGTCGGGCACATCCGCGACCTGCCGAAGGGGGCCGCCGACATCCCGGCCAAGTACAAGAAGGAGCCCTGGGCCCGACTGGGCGTGGACCCGGAGCACAACTTCGAGCCGATCTACGTGGTGAGCGCGGACAAGAAGAAGAAGGTCTCGGAGCTCAAGAAGGAGCTGGCGGGCGTGGACCAGCTCCTGCTGGCCACCGACCCGGACCGTGAGGGCGAGGCGATCGCCTGGCACCTTCTCGAGGTGCTCAAGCCCAAGGTCCCGGTCAAGCGGATGGTGTTCCACGAGATCACCAAGCCGGCCATCCTCGCCGCCGCCGAGAACACCCGCGAGCTGGACACGGACCTCGTCGACGCCCAGGAGACCCGCCGGATCCTCGACCGTCTCTACGGCTATGAGGTCTCTCCTGTGCTGTGGAAGAAGGTCATGCCGCGGCTCTCGGCGGGTCGCGTGCAGTCCGTGGCCACCCGCGTGATCGTCGAGCGGGAGCGGGAGCGCATGGCGTTCGTCGCGGCCGACTACTGGGACATCACCGCGACCCTGACGACCCGCGAGGCCGCCGGTGGCGACGCCGGTGAGCCGCGCAGCTTCACCGCCCGCCTCGCCGCGGTGGACGGCGCCCGGGTGGCGCAGGGGCGCGATTTCGGCCAGGACGGTCGACTCAAGACCTCCGGCGCGGCCAAGGACGCGGTGGTGCTCGACGAGTCCGCGGCCCGCGCGCTGTCGGACGCGCTGGACGGCGCCGACTTCGTCGTCGACTCCGTCGAATCCAAGCCGTACACCCGCCGCCCCTACGCGCCGTTCATGACCTCGACGCTGCAGCAGGAGGCCGGCCGCAAACTGCGCTACACGTCCGAGCGCACCATGCGCATCGCGCAGCGGTTGTACGAGAACGGCTACATCACCTACATGCGCACCGACTCCACCACCCTGTCCGAGGGCGGCATCGCGGCCGCCCGCGCGCAGGCCACGGAGCTGTACGGCAGCGAGTACGTCTCGCCCACCCCGCGGCAGTACACCCGCAAGGTCAAGAACTCGCAGGAGGCGCACGAGGCCATCCGTCCGGCGGGGGAGTCCTTCGCCACCCCCGGCCAGCTGCACGGCGTCCTGGACGCCGAGGAGTACCGCCTGTACGAGCTCATCTGGCAGCGCACCGTCGCCTCCCAGATGGCCGACGCCAAGGGCACCTCGGTGAGCATCCGCATCACGGGCGCCGCGGGACAGAACCCGTCCGGGTACGAGCGGGCGACCTTCGCGGCCTCGGGCCGCACCATCACGTTCCCCGGTTTCCTCAAGGCCTACGTGGAGGCGACCGAGGAGCCCGGTGAGTCCTCGGACAAGCCGATGGCGGACGACGCCGAGCGGCGGCTGCCGCGACTGAGCGAGGGGCAGGACCTCACGGGGTCGGACCTGTCCGCCGACGGCCACACCACCAGCCCCCCGGCCCGCTACACCGAGGCGAGCCTGGTCAAGGTCATGGAGGAGATGGGGATCGGCCGCCCCTCGACCTATGCCAGCATCATCCGCACCATCCAGGACCGCGGGTACGTGTACTCCCGGGGCAACGCGCTCGTGCCCAGCTGGGTGGCCTTCGCCGTGGTCGGGCTGCTCGAGCAGAACTTCGGTCGGTTGGTGGACTACGACTTCACCTCGCTCATGGAGGACGAGCTCGACGAGATCGCCGAGGGGCGCGAGAACCGGGACGACTGGCTGCGTCGTTTCTACTTCGGGGACCCCGGCGCGTCCGGGCCCGACGGTGGCGCCGGGGACGCGGGCCACGCGGTCGGGCTCAAGAACCTCATCGACGTCAACCTCGAGGCGATCGACGCCCGCAGCATCAACTCCATCCGGGTCTTCGACGACGCCGAGGGACGACCGGTCCACGTCCGCGTCGGGCGGTACGGTCCGTACCTCGAGCGCATGGTCGCGGGGGAGGACGGCGAGCAGGAGTCGCAGCGCGCCAACCTCCCGGAGGGGATGAGCCCCGACGAGCTCACGCTCGAGGTGGCCGAGAAACTCTTCGCCACCCCCCAGGACGGGCGTCCCCTCGGTGTGGATCCGGAGACGGGTCACGAGATCGTGGTCAAGGACGGCCGCTTCGGGCCCTACGTCACCGAGAAGCTGCCCGAGCCCACCGACGAGGAGAAGGCGCGGTGGGCGGAGAAGGTGCTCGCCGACGCCGAGGCGGAGAAGAAGCGTATCGACGCCGAACGCGACGCCGCGATCGCCGCCGCGGAGAACGACGAGGCCAGAGCCGAGGCCAAGAAGGCGGCGACGAAGGCCAAGTCCGCCGTGACCCGCAAGGCCAAGAAGGAATCCGACAACCCCACGGGCCCCAAGCCCCGGACCGGATCACTGATGCAGTCCATGGAGCCGGCCACGATCACGCTGGAGGAGGCGCTCAAGCTGCTGTCACTGCCGCGGACCCTGGGCGTCGACCCCGCGAGCGGCGAGGAGATCACCGCTCAGCTCGGTCGGTACGGTCCCTACCTGAGGAAGGGCACCGACTCGCGGACACTGGACACCGAGGACGCCGTGTTTACCATCACCCTCGAGGAGGCTCTGAAGATCTACTCGGAGCCCAAGCGTCGGGGTCGGCAGGCCGCCGCCCCCAAGGCGCTGCGCGAGATGGGGGTCGACGAGGTCTCCGGCAAGCAGATGCTGGTCAAGGACGGGCGCTTCGGGCCGTACGTCACCGACGGTGAGTCGAACGCGTCGCTGCGTAAGGGCGACACCGTGGAGACCCTCACCGACGCGCGCGCCTCGGAACTGTTGTCCGAGAGGCGGGCCAAGTCGCCGCCGCCCAAGAAGGCCGCGGCGAAGAAGGCCGGGGGAAAGGCGACGAAGAAGGCCCCGGCCCGGACGTCACCGGCGAAGAAGGCCACCGCGGGACGCTGACCCCCGCGGGCACCCCGCCCATACCCGGTGCCGGGGCTCGGCCGGGGGGCGCTCAGGCGCCGGCGGCCTCGACTCCCTCGACGGAGGGGCGCAGCGCGACGTTGCCCGACTGCCACCGGTCCGCGAGGGTCGGCCGCAGTGGTCTGGCCAGCTGTGTCATGATTCCGCGGCCCCGCAGCTCGACGCTTCGGCCCAACACCCACCTCGCGGCTTCGGGCGCGTCCGCGTTGCGGATCGCCGCCGCCGACGCCAGCACGTGCCCCTGCTCCGACTTGGCCAGGGTGGTCAACCGTGCGGCCTCGTTGACCGGGTCGCCGATCACGGTGTACTCGAAGCGCTTGGCGTGCCCGATGTGGCCGGCGATCACGGTGCCGTAGGAGACCCCGATGCCCGCCGACAGCGGGGAGAGACCCGCGAGCTGGCTCTGTAGGGCGCGGGCGGCCCGCAGCGCCCGCCCCGCCTCGTTCTCGACCTCCAGAGGCGCGCCGAAGACGGCGAGGAGTGCATCACCCTGGAACTTGTTGATGTAGCCGCCGTTGGAGTCGACGGCCTCCACCGCGATGCGGAAGAACTCGTTGAGCACGGCGACGACCTCGGCCGGCTCGTGTGCGGCGGCGAACTCCGTCGAACCGGTGAGGTCGACGAAGAGCACCGCGACCTGCTTCTCCTGGCCCCCGAGCTCCGTCCCGCGTTCGAGTGCGTGGCGGGCGACCTCCTCGCCGACGTAGCGACCGAAGAGGTCCTGGATCGCCTCGCGCTCCTGGAGTCCGGTCACCATCTCGTTGAAGCCCTGGCCCAGTCGGCCGATTTCGGAACTGTCGTAGATCGTGACGCGGGCCTCCAGATCGCCCTTCTTGACCCGCCCGACGCCCGCCTGCATCTCGCGGACGGGATCCGCGATGGAGTCCGAGACCAGGCCCATGCCTATCGCGCCCGCGATCACGGCGACGCTGGCCATCACCGCGAGGGCGACGAGGATGTGTCCCGGGTCGTCGCCGAACAACCCGACCCACTGCCCGGTGAGGATCAGCAGGATCCCGGCGACGGGGATGACGGTGGTGAGAGCCCAGCCCAGGAAGATGCGACGACGGACCCCCGGGACGTGCCTGTTGGCGGGGACGCCCCGAGCGAGGGCGCGGACGGTGATCGGCCGCATGATCCGCTCGGCCTGGAGGTAGGAGATGAGGCAGGTGGTGGTCCCGCCGAGGATGCTCGTCACGCCCACGACCAGGGCGAGTCGGGGGGAGTGGCCCACGTTGGCGACGACGAAGACGACCGTGCCGAGCAGCCACATGGTGCCGGAGATGAGCGCCTGGTGGAACGGGAGCTTCAGGGCCCGGTTGCGGATCGCCCCGCCGAACTCCTCACCCGAGCGGTCGACCCGGAGGACCGGGAGCAGGAGCAACGTCGAGGCGATGACCCCGCCGATGAAGGCGAGCACCAGGTAACCGATGAACAGGTACTGGTTGAGGAACCGGAACTGCTCCAGGTCGAGGAAGCGGTCCATCGGCAGGACGAAGCGCAGGAACGCGAAGACGAACACCGCGCCGATGATGTTGGCCTGCACCATCGTGAGGGCGTAGACGGGCCAGGGGGTGGCCCACAGCCACCGGAACAGCCTGACCCATCGCTCCATTGGGCCAAGGGTAGTCCCAGCCCCCGTCACGGGCCCGGAGGTGTGACGGACTGCGGCGATATGGTGGGGCCATGCCAGGGGTGTTCGATCGGTTGGCCGGTCAGGCCGACGTCGTGGGGGAGTTGACCGCTGCGGCGTCGGCCGCGCGTGCGCGGGTCCCCGGCCAGGGGTGGGATGAGGCGGACGCGCGAATGGTCCACGCGTGGCTGTTCACCGGCCCGCCGGGCAGTGGACGGAGCGTCGCCGCCACGTGTTTCGCCGCCGCGTTGCAGTGCGAGCACCCGGAGGTCGTGGGCTGTGGGGAGTGCCGGTCCTGTCACACCGTCCTGGCGGGGACCCACGCGGATGTCCACCTCCTGGCGCCGCAGGGGGTCAACATCCTCCTCAAGGACGTCAAGGAGACCATCCACCGCGCCGCCAGCCGGCCCAGCACCGGGCGCTGGCAGATCGTCGTGGTGGAGGAGGCGGACCGGCTCACCGAGCAGTCCGGTAACGCCCTGCTCAAGGTGGTGGAGGAGCCGCCGAGCCGCACGGTCTTCCTGTTGTGCTCGCCCACGACGGATCCGATGGACATCATGGTCACACTGCGGTCCCGCTCGAGGAACGTCGCCCTGCGTCAACCCGACGCGGCCGCCGTCGAGGCCGCGCTCCTCGCCGATGGGGGGATCGATCCGGAACGGGCGAGGTGGGCGGCGGCCGTCTCCTCCGGTCACATCGGCCGCGCGAGGTGGTTGGCCACCGACGAGGCCACGCGTGAACGCCGCGACGTGGTGTTGGAACTGCCCATGGTCATGCACAACCCCGGCCGGGCCTTTCCGCTGGCGGACCGGTTGGTCAGCGCGGCCGAGCAGGAGGCGCTGGCCCGGAACACCCCGAACGACGAGCGTGAAGTGGAGGAACTGCGCACCGCGATGGGTGTGGGCGGGACCGGGAAGGGCGCCGTCGCGGCGGGGCGGGGCGCCGCGGGGGCCGTCAAGGAGTTGGAGAAGGCGCAGAAGTCGCGGCGGACACGCTCCACCCGCGACTCTCTCGACCTCGCCTTGGTCGACCTCGCGGGCTTCTACCGGGACGCGCTCATGGCCGGACTCGGCGTCGCGGACGTCGCCCCGGTGCACCCGGACAAGGCCGAGGAGTCGGCGCGCCTCGGGGGTCACTATCCGCCGGCGTCCGTGCTGGGGGCCATCGAGGCCATCCAGGAGTGTCGCGCGGCCATCGAGGTCAACGTCAAGCCGAAGTTCGCGGTCTCGTCGATGGTGGGGGCCATCCGGGAGGCGTTGGGCTGAGGCGGCAGGGGGAGACGCGCGGCTGCGGACGGGGCGGCCACCACGGGGGGCCAGGCGTTTTCCGACCGTGCGGGCCGGTCATATATAGTTGCCTCGCCCCACAAGGGCTCGCCGCGTTAGCTCAGTCGGTAGAGCATTTCACTCGTAATGAAAAGGTCGTCGGTTCGATTCCGACACGCGGCTCAGAACCACGAACGCCCCTGATCCCGGGAAGCTGGGTCGGGGGCGTTCTGTGCTAATGGCCCTTCGATGCGAACGCTCCCGCTTCCCCTAAGTGGATTTCGGCAGTCTTCGGTGCCCGCACGACCCTGGTCCCGGTTTCGCTCTTTATCCATCACCCGTCGCTGCAGGTCGATGGGGCGCGATCGGCAAGCCTTTGAGCCAGAACAGTCGGATTGCAGCTCCCAACGTTGACAGTGACTCACATCACTCAGTAGGGTCGGCCTGGTCCGGCACGTATATACATAATTCGTTCCCCAGGTAAGGAAACTCATGGTTCAGTTTCTTCGACTCGGGAAGGGTGGTCCGCTGTGGTGCGGCGCCCCTCCCCGTGGGCGGCAGACGGTCCGCCGCCGCCCCCTCTCTCGGACGTGCCTTGCCGGTGTCCTAAGTGCGTCACTCGCCTTCGTCACGGGTTGCTCGGCAGTGTCAGGCGACGATCATCTGACGCTGAGGATCGGGGACAGCTTCTCCGCAACCCATCCGATCGGGCGCAGCGGCACCGCGATATTCATGGAGACACTGGAGGCGAAGGGGCCGGACGCCGGGATGGAGATCGAGTACTACGCGTCGGGCCAGCTCGGAAAGCAGCGCGACATGCCGGCCGTACTACGGACCGGAATCGCGCAGATCGCAGCAGTTTCGCCGGCGTACGTCGGTACGCAGCTGCCGCTGTCGAATGTCGGCGACCTACCCGGTTTCACCCAGGATCCGTGCATCGGGGGGGACGCCATGCTGGAGATCATGCAACCGGGCTCCACCCTCTTCGAGGCCGAACTCGCGCCGCAGGACGTCCGACCGCTGTGGGTCGCGTATATCCCGGGTTACGAGGCGATGTCCGGGTCGTTCCCCGTCGACTCTATGGAATCCCTGCACGGCAAGATCATGCGCTCGACCGGCGGCGCGGCAGACCGCGTCGTGGACCGGGCCGGCGCTGCCGGCGTCTCCATGCCGTTGGGCGACATGTACGAGGCGATCTCCCGCGGCACGGTCGAAGGCACCCTCGCGAGTCCCATCAGCATCACTCCGTACAGCCTCGAAGAAGTGATCTCGTACTCGACCGACGGTGCCAGGCTCGGCTCCTTCACCGTCACCTACTCGGTGTCCAACACGGTGTGGAACCAGATGACCTTGGAACAGCAGGACGTGCTCACCGAGGCATCCGAACTCGCCCAGGTGGCGGTGTGCGAGGAGCTCGTCGTCTCGGTGGATGAGTCGAAGCAGGACATGCGCGACGCAGGTGTGGAGATGGTGGAGGTCACCGACGCACAACGCCCCGAGTGGGACGCGTTGTCCATACCCGTCCGTGAGGCGTGGATCAACGATCTGGAGAGCATCGGGCTACCGGCCGCACAGGTGCTCGAGGACTTCCACGCCGCGCTCGACCGCGCCGAGGCCAAGCACGGGGGCGAGCGCTCATGACCAGCCATGTCCCCGAGGTGATCGTCCCCCGGCGGGGTTCGACCCCGGCACTCCGGACCGTCTTCGGGTACATCACCGAGGATCATCCGAGACTCGACAAGATCCAGAACGGCATCTCCGCAGGGTGCGCCACCATCGCGGGTGCGGCGATCGTGGTCATGGCCGGGCTCACCGCTCTCGAGGTATTCACCAGGACCGTGTTCGACTCCCCGCTCGGGTGGAACGTCGGGTTTGTCGAGCAGTACCTGATGATGGCCGTCGCGTTCTTCGGCACCGTCACGGCGTACCGCGCCGGTGCGCACGTGGCCGTGGTGACGATCTTCGAGCGGACCCCGCCGGTCGTCCGGAAGATCCTTCTGATCCTCACCTACCTCATCATCCTCACCGGCCTGGTCCTGCTCACGTACTCGGGCGCCCGAGCGGCGCACTTCTCGTTCGTCACCAGCGAAATGCCCCCGCCGGGCATGGCCGAGCTCTCATGGCCCACGTGGTGGTGGAAGTCGATCATCCCGGTCGCCTCCGTTCTCGGGTTCGTCGTCGTCGTCATCGATCTGTTCCGCGAGCTCACCGCGCCGTTGACGAAGGTCGTCACGGACTACGAGCCCGGTCTGGGCGTTCTCCAGGAAGAGGGCTGACATGACTGCGTTGGCGATCACCGCACTACTGCTCCTGCTGATCCTGGTCCGCGTCCCCGTCTCGTTCGCGATTCTCGGTGCCGGCGTGGTCGGACTGTTCGTCCTCGGCGGCGGCAACGTCGTTGACGGGGTGATGCAGACCGTTCCCGCGACCTCGGTGATGAGCTACTCGCTGTCCGCGGTCCCGCTGTTCATTCTCATGGCGCACCTGCTCATGCTGTCTGGGTTGCTCGATTCGCTCTTCGACGCCGCACGCGCGCTGGTCGGTCGCATCCGCGGGGGAACGGCGGTCGCCTCTATCGGCGCCGGCACCGCCTTCGCCTCGGTGTCCGGCTCGTCTACCGCGGCGGCCGCCACCCTCGCCCAGACCTCCACGCTCAAGATGATCGATCAGGGGTACAGCCCCAGGACCGCCAGTGGGTTGGTGGCCGTGGTCGGCACGTTGGCCGCGATGATCCCGCCCTCGATCATCCTGGTGTTCTACGCGATCACTGCCGAGGTGAGCGTCGGAGACCAGCTCATTGCCGGTGCCATGCCAGGCATCATCATCGCCCTCGGACTCGTGGTGACGCTCTACATCACGATGCTGCACGATCCGGCCTCCGTGCCCCGCGGCGAGCCGTCGACCTGGGGGGAGAAGGGACGGGCACTGATCACCGCGGCTCCGCTTGTGTTCGTGTTCGTCGCGGTCGTGGGGTCCATCTTCCTGGGCGTGGCGACACCCACCGAGGCCGCGGCCCTGGGCAGCGTGGCCGCGCTGATCCTGGTGATCGCGCGTAAGCGGTTCACCCTGGTCGCTGTCGGCCACACCCTGGTGGAGACCACCAAGTCGACGGCGATGATCTTCGCGATCATCATCGGCGCGCACGTTTTCGGCCACTTCCTCACCGAGACCCGCGTGACGCCCACGCTGGTCGCGTGGGTGGGCGAACTCGCCGTCCCCGCCCTCGCGATCATGATGGTCATCGGCATCGTCTACGTGGTGCTCGGGTTCTTCATGGACCAGATCGCCATTATCGCGCTCACGGTCCCGGTGGTCCTCCCCTTGGTCGTCGCGCTCGGTTACGACCCGATCTGGTTCGGGATCTTCATGGTGCTCCTCGCCGAGGTCGGCCTGGTCACCCCGCCGATGGGTCTCAACGCCTTCGTCGTTGCCCGTTCCGCGTCTCAACGGGTCGAGGAGGTGTTCCGGGGGGCGTTCCCCTATGTGATCGCGATGCTCGTGATCGCCGTGATCTTCCTCCTGTTCCCCCAGATCGTCCTGTGGGTCCCGGAATCCCTGTAGGGCTTGAGAGTAGAACGTGACGCGACTCCACCACTTCCGGCCGAACTGGTCGACCGACAGAAAGTTGGACTGAGATGACCTCAACCGAACCCCTCCTCGTCGAGCGTGAGGGCCACGTCGAAACGTGGACCCTCAACCTGCCCGACAGCCGGAATCCGATCTCGGATCCGTCGGTCGTCGAGGCGCTCTGCGCGCGTGTTGCAGGTGTCAACGCCGACCATGACGTCCGGGCCGTTGTGCTCACCGGTGCAGGAAAGGCGTTCTCCGCCGGTGGCAACGTCAAGGACATGGTTGACCGGGGCGGCATGTTCGGTGGTAGCCCGTACGAACTCCGTGACGGGTATCGCGGCGGCATCCAGCGCATCCCCCGCGCGCTCTATCACTGCGAGGTCCCCGTCGTGGCGGCCGTCAACGGACCCGCGGTCGGCGCCGGCTGCGACCTGGCGATGATGTGCGATCTCCGGGTCGCCTCCACCCGTTCGTTCTTCGCCGAGAGTTTCGTGCAGCTGGGCATCATCCCCGGGGACGGTGGAGCCTGGCTGCTCACCAAGGCGATCGGCCCGATGCGCGCTGCCGAGATGGCACTCACTGGAGATCGGGTATCAGCGGAAAAGGCCCTCGAGTGGGGGATGGTCAACGAGGTGGCCGAACCGGACCAGCTCCTCGAGGCGGCGCGCGCCCTCGCGGCCCGGGTGGCCAAGAATCCGCCGCATTCAATTCGGATGGCCAAGAAGTTGCTTCGCGAGTCACAGCACCAGTCCCTGGAGTCGCTGCTTGAGCTCTCGGCGGCGATGCAGTCCATCGCGCACCACACCCGGGATCACCGGGAAGCGCTCAGCGCGTTTATCGAGAAGCGCGCCGGGGACTACGCGGGGCAATGACATAGATCGGGGGAGTGGTGGCCGGGTGGTCGCCACTCCCGCGCGTCAGCGCAGACCCCACTCGTGGGCGTGGCGCATACAGGTTGCCACGAGGTCGTCACCGCGTTCAGCGATCACGTCGGCACGGCCAATGACACCGACGGTCGCGATGGTGCGGCCCCGTTCACGGAGAGCCACCGACACTCCGTCACCGCCATCGAGGGCAACCCGTGGGGCCACACAGACTCCTGTTTCCCGCAGCTCATCGAGTGATCGCAAGAACTTTTCGACGATTTCGGCCTCATGCGCCGGCCGAGTGTTCAAGTAGGCCCAAATATCGCGACGTTCGCGGTCGGCGAGCAGGAGCCATCCTGCGGAGGTGCGCAGCAGCGAACGGCGGAGACGGTTCTCCGCGATGTAGGCGTAGTGGGGGTCCGAGGACACGTGGTCGACGTAGAAGAGGTCGTCGCCGACATCGGTCGACAAGGCTGTGGTGAGACCGGTCTCGGCGTGGAGCGCCTCGAGCTGAGCCCGGCTGACGTTGGTCACGGGAGGTCGGCCGGCGATCACGTTGAGGAGATAGGGGGCCGTGCCCAGCGTGTAGACGCGGTCACGTTCATCCAGATAGCCCACCGCGACGAGTCCGTTCAGCAGACCCTGCGTGGAGCTCACGGGCGCGTCGAGGGCTTTGGCGACGCCGGTGAGAGTCAGTCCGGTCTGAGAGCGTGCGATGAGCTCCATGATCGCGGCCACCCGGTCCACCATCCGGTGGCGGGGCCGCTCCGGGACCTTCTCCACCATCGGACTCGCGCGCGGTCGGTCCTCGTGGTCGGTATCGGGTTCCGTCATGGCGTAAGGGTAGCGCCACCGTCCGGAGGCGGTGGGTCCTCTCGGCCGCTCGGCCATGAATGGTGCTACGAAAGTGCGTATAGTAATCCGCTATTGCGTAATTATCGGGGATGTGCGACTGTGGCGTGGTGACACGGATCACCAGATGCCCGAGGAGGCCCCATGAGTTCCACTCTTGCCCCGCCCACTACTGCGGCCACCGAGGCGATGACCAGCGTGCGCGCGGAGGTCAGGACCTTTCTCTCTGAGGAGATCTCGGCCGGGCGGCTGACTCCGTGGATCGACACCTGGCTCACCCGCTGGGACGAGGGCTTCACGCGGCGCCTCGCCGAGCGAGGGTGGGTGGGTATGACCATCCCCACCGAATACGGCGGTCGCGGCAGGACCCATCTCGAGCGATTCGCGGTCACCGAGGAGCTCCTGTCGGTGGGAGCTCCCGTCGCCGCGCAGTGGGTCGCCGATCGTCAGATCGCCCCGTCGCTGCTGCACTACGGAACCGAGGAGCAGAAGCAGGAGTACCTCCCCCGAATTGCCGCCGGGGAATGCTGCTTCGGTATCGGCATGAGCGAGCCCGATTCGGGATCGGACCTGGCAAGCGTGCGGACCAAGGGGGTCCGCGTGGACGGCGGCTGGCAGGTCACGGGGACCAAGGTGTGGACCTCAGGGGCGCAGCACGCCGAGGCCTTCTTCGCCCTCGCCCGCACCGAGCCCCTCGACACTTCTCACCGGCATGACGGCTTGAGCCAGTTCATCGTGGACCTGCGCAGCCCCGGGGTGACCATCCGGCCCATCTTCTCCCTCTCCGGTGATCACCACTTCAACGAGGTCGTGCTGGAAGAGGTGTTTGTACCGGATTCGATGGTGTTCGGCAGCATCGGTAACGGCTGGGACCAGGTGAACTCGGAGTTGGCGTTCGAACGCAGCGGCCCAGAGCGTTTCCTGTCCTCGTTCCGGTTACTGGCCGCGGAGATCGGCGCGATCTCCGAGGGCAGTCTTCCCGAGCGAACCGACCTCGGCCGCACCGTCGCCCGCATGGCCGGGCTCCACGCACTGAGTCAGAACGTCGCGGGTGCGCTCCAGCGGGGAGAGAAAGCCGACACCACAGCGGCACTCGTCAAGCTACTCGGCACCTCCACGGAGGGTGACCTGGTCGATCACGTCTCGACGCGGATCGGTGACGAGTTCGTGGCCGGTGATGGCACTCGGTCACCCGCTTCAGCCGAGATTCACGGTCTGCTCCGGGCAGGCCTTCACCAGCGCCCGGGGTTCACCCTGCGCGGCGGTACCAACGAGATTCTGCGCGGCGTGATCGCGCGGGGACTGGGGATGCGATGACCGAGCACCAGGCGACCGGGTCGGGGGTCGATCTCAGCGTCGACCCCGTTCTCGAGTCCATGATCGATGAGGTCCTGTCCGGGTTCTCAGGTCCGGATGTCGACCCGGACCACGAGCGGGTGTGGCGGACGCTGCGTGAGGTCGGACTCGCCCGGCTCACCGCACCCGAAGACTCCGGCGGGAGCGGCGCCGGGTGGGTCGAAGCGGCTGCGGTACTACGTGCCGCCGCCGCGGCCGGTGTCGCGGTGCCCTTCGCCGAAACCGACCTGTTGGCGGGACCACTCCGCCGTGCGGCGGGCATCGACGACTCGTCCGACTCCACTGCGACCGTGGCGGTCCTCGCTGCGGACGGGACGGCTCGCTCAGTCCCCTGGGCCGGGGCCACCGACACCATCGTGTGCGTTCGGCGCACGGGCGACGGGGGTTGGGAGGCGGCCGACATCGAGACCGCGGATCTGACCGTGAAGGCGGTGGAGGCGATCTCCGCCATTCCGACCGGTGACGTCACGGCGGGGGGTGAGGCGCGGTGGGCCTCCGTGGCCGAGACGGTGATCCTCGGCCACGTGATGCGGGGTGCCCTGGTGCGTTCCCTCCAGTGCATCGGCGCGATGGAGGGGATGCTCGATCTTGCCATCGCCCACACCACCGAGCGCAACCAGTTCGGTCGGGCACTGGCGAAGTTCCAGTCGGTCCAGAACCTCGTCGTCGATCTCGCCGCGGAGACCGTCCTGGCCCGGGCGGCCGTCGACGCCGCGCTCACCGATGCGGTGACTGAGGGGCTCACCGGCGACCGCTCCGTCTTCCGCATGGCCGTCGCGCGGAGTGTCGTCTCCCAGGCGTTGGCGGTGGCGGTGCGCAACGTCCACCAGGTCCACGGAGCAATCGGGACCACCCACGAGCACACCCTGCACCGGCGGACCCTGCCGGCGTTGCAGTGGCGCGGCGAGTTCGGGTCGGCGTCCCTGTGGGAGGCCGCGCTCACCCGTTCGGCGATCGAGGGCGGTATGGACGGAGCATGGCCCCTCGTCGTCGAGGGTGCCGATGTGGAAGGCGTCGCGGCCGCGTGGCTGGAATCCGTCACCGGATCCTGACCGGTCCGCCACATGATCCCGCCACTGGGCCGGCTGTTCATCGCGGCAGTACTCATCAACGGCGCATACGACGCCGTGCGGGTGGCGGTCTCGTACCGCGTCCTGGCCCTCGGCGGAGATGCTGCGATGGTGGGCGTGGTCGCCGCGACGTTCTCGATCCTGCCGGTGTTCCTGGCTCTGCACTTCGGGCGGTTCGTCGACCGCTCGGGGAGCCGGGGAATGTTCCTCGTGGGCATCGCGCTATCGGCCGCTGCGGTCACGGGCGCGGCGGTGTCCCCGTCCGTCGCGGTGTTGGCGGCGGTGAACGCCGCTCTGGGTCTGGGGCAGATCATGACGATGATCGGTGCGCAGGGTTTCGTCATGGAACTCACGGTCAGGTCTCGGCACGTCAACGGATTCGCCATGTTCGCCCTCGCGGTCTCGCTCGGACAGTCGGTCGGCACGCCGGTCATGGGCGTGCTCCTCGAGTCGGGGCGGACGGGCGGCTCCGTGGAGACCGGTATCCCACTGCTGGTCATGGCGGCGGCGATCGCGCTCGCTCTGCCCTTCGCGGCGAGCCTCCCACGGTCGACCCGGGCGGGAGGATCCAACCGGCGGAACGGAGGTGCCTCGATGGCGACCCTGCTCCGGCGCCCCGGCATGACCCCTGCGATCTACGCTGCCCTGGTCGTGATCGCCGGGATCGACATCATCACCGCCTACCTCCCCGTCATCGGCGAGGCCACCGGCTTGAGTCCGCTGGTCGTGACTCTCCTCGTCGCACTGAGATCCGTGTTCTCCATGATCTCTCGGGCGGCGATGCCGTGGTTCCTCCGACGGTGGACACAAACGGCGATCCTCAGGCTCACCCCGGTGGTCACGGCGCCCGCCGCCCTCGTCCTCGGGGTGACCGGCGAGGTCGTGATCCTCGGCCTCGCCCTCTCGATCATCGGCTTCTTCTGGGGCCTGAACCAGCCGGTCACCATGAACTGGGTGACCGCCGCGGCTCCGGAAGGCGACCGATCCGCAGCGCTCTCCCTGCGGCTGACCGGTAATCGGGCGGCCCAGGTGGTCCTCCCCATCGGAGCGGGTGCGGTCGCGGGCGTCGCCGGGCCGGGGAGCGTGTTCTTCCTCGTCTGCGCGGTTACCGCTGCCTCGGCGGTCTCGACTTCCGTCTCTCTCGCCCGGCGTCCCGTCGCCGAACTCGGAACTGTGGGGCCGCGACACTCACGCGGGCCCATCTGACCACTGACCCTTCTGACCCCACTGACCCTTCTGAACCGCCCGACCGCGAGCCGGGGCGCTACCGGCCCCACGACCCCACTCCGACAACAGGAAGTTGACCACCCCATGACCACCTCCACACCCGATCACGCCGACGATGGTCTCCCTCCCCGGACCGGTGCCCTCACCGACATCCGCGTCGTGGATCTGTCGCGGGTCCTCGCCGGGCCGTTCTGTGGACAGATCCTGGCTGACCACGGCGCCGACGTGATCAAGGTAGAGGCGCCGGGCGGAGACGAGATCCGCGAATGGGGCCCGCCCTTCGTTCCCGAAGGCCACAGCGCGTACTTCGACGGGCTCAACCGCAACAAGCGGAACATCAGTCTCGATCTGCGCAGCGACGAGGGGCAGTCGGTCCTCGCGAGGCTTCTCGACGACGCCGACGTGCTCATCGAGAACTTCAAGGCCGGCACCCTGGCGAAATGGGGATTCGGCGACGACGAGCTCGCCGAGCGCTTCCCGCGTCTGGTCCACTGCCGCATCACCGGTTACGGGGTGGACGGACCGCTCGGCGGCGCACCCGGGTACGACGCGGTCCTCCAGGGGCTCTCGGGGCTGATGAGTATCAACGGCGAGCCCGACGGTGCGGCAATGCGGATCGGGATCCCACTGGTGGACATCGTCACCAGTCTCAACGCGATGAGTGGCATCCTCATGTCGCTACACGTGCGGGCCACGACCGGGCGCGGCCAGCTGGTCGATCTGGCCCTGCTCGACAACGCGGTCTCGATCCTTCACCCGCACGCAGGTAAGTGGTTCGCCACGGGCGAGGCCCCGGTGCGCACCGGTGTGGCGCACCCGACCATCTGTCCGTACGAGACCTTCACCTGCTCGGACGGTCCCTTTTTCATCGGGGCCGGCAACGATCGTCAGTTCCGGGCGCTGGCGGAGGCGTTGGACGCGCCCGCGCTGGTCGACGACCCCCGGTTCCTCACCAATCCGGACCGTCTGGGCCACTCGGAGGAGCTGCGCGCGATCCTCGGTGGTCTCGTCGCGGGTCTCCGGCGAGACGACCTGACGAATCGACTCCGTGCGGTGGGAGTTCCCTCCGGGGCTGTGAACCACGTGGGCGAGGCGCTGTCCATGCCCCAGGTGCTGCACCGCGAGATGGTCGTCGAGCGCGACGGATACCGCAGCGTCGGCATCCCGATCAAGCTGTCCGACACACCGGGATCCGTGCGGTTCGGTCCCCGCCCCCACGGTGCGGACACGGAGTCAGTGTTGGCGGAGCTGGGAGTCGATCGGACCGCGCCCACCGAGCCCGGCGGCCGCTGCCCGGAGGGACACAATCTCGGTACGCTCGGTCAGTAGTACCGAGAAAGGTCGACCCGTGGAATTCCTCCTCATCGCCGCAGTGATCGCGGTGGCCGTCGCGGTGGTCTCCCGTAGCCAGAACAACGGTCAGACGCAGCTCCAGGCGCACGACAACCGCCATCTCGAGGACCATCGTGCCGAGGCCTCGCGCTGGGTCGAGCGCCTCGGTGGTCAGGTGTTCAACCTCGACGGCACCGACGAGGCCTCGAAGCAGGCCATGGCCGATGCGTCCGAGCGCTACACCGCGGCCGTGACCGAACTCGAGAACGCCCGCACGCCGGTCCAGGCGCGGTTGGCCAAGGACACCGCGATCGAGGGGCTGTACTACGTGCGTGCCGCCCGGTCGGCGATGGGCCTGGACCCCGGCCCGGAGCTGCCCACGACCGACGGTCAGGAACGCGCCGGCCGGGTGACCGAGGACCGGACCGTCGAGGTCGAGGGTCGCACGATGACCGCCGCGACCGGGCCGAGCGACAAGACCCCGCACTACTACCCCGGCGGTGTGGTCGCCGGACGGCCGGTGCCGGCCGGCTGGTATTCCGAGCCGTGGTGGGCCTCCGCGCTGGCGACGGGCGTGTGGATGATGGGCTCGATGATGATGTTCAACATGATGTTCGCCGGGATG
>NZ_JAALDW010000228.1:0-8144 GCF_014145055.1 Dietzia sp. DQ11-38-2 | reverse complement strand
CGGACCCGCTCGTGTGGATCCACGCCGATCCGGTCTCGGCGGCGTACTGCGACCGTGCGGTGGCGGCGTTCTGCGACGCCGGCAGG
The DNA here is from genome assembly GCF_014145055.1 of Dietzia sp. DQ11-38-2. Classification (NCBI taxonomy): domain Bacteria; kingdom Bacillati; phylum Actinomycetota; class Actinomycetes; order Mycobacteriales; family Dietziaceae; genus Dietzia; species Dietzia sp. DQ11-38-2. Next base: position 8,058 of record NZ_JAALDW010000228.1, on the reverse strand, counting down.
GTCACGGCGGCCTCCTCCGTCGCGGACGCGGTCCGGTCCCAGGCCGAGCGTGCCCGAGGCCTGCCCGCCGTGGACCCCCTCGCGAGTCTGTTCCACGATGACGAGTTGGACGGTGAGCGCGAGCACAGGACGATCCGACACCTCGGTATGGTGTTGAGCGCGGACGAGGAGTTCGTCCGCGTGACCGCGGGTCCGCTCGTGGACGTCGAGTGGATCTCCGATCGCGGTCGGGACACGCTCGGCGCCGCACCGGCCCCGTTGAGCGGAAGGGTGGCCGCGCTCATGGCACGGACAGAGCTCTCCGCCGCGTATTACCTGGTGGGGGGGCTCTAGACCCGTGGTGGCTCTCAGCCCGGTCGTCCAGGCGTACGCGTGGGGATCCCGGACCGCGCTCCCCGAGTTGTGCGGGACGCTCTCCCCGGCACCGCACCCGGTCGCCGAGCACTGGTTCGGTGCCCACGACTCCGGCTCGTCGCTCTGCGCGGACGGGCGGGGGTTGGACGCACGGATCGCCGCAGACCCCGAGGGTGAACTCGGTGCCCGGGTGGCCGCGCAGCACGGCGGAGGGTTGCCGTTCCTCGTCAAACTCCTGTCCGCCGAGCAGGCGCTCTCGCTGCAGGCACATCCGTCCCCGGAGCGGGCGAGAGAGGGGTTCGCCGCGGAGGACGCGCGGGGGATCGCCCTGCACGCACCGGATCGCAACTACCGCGACACCAACCACAAGCCCGAGATCCTGGTGGCCCTGACCGAGTTCCACGCGCTGGTGGGATTCCGTCCCGTGGCCCGGACCGTGGAGTTGTTGGACGCGTTGGACGTCTCCGCGCTGCGCCCCTACCGCGCGATGTTGGACGGACAGCCGGACGCCGAGGGCCTGCGCGCCGTATTCACGACCTTTGTGACGATGCCGCACTCTGCGCTGGCGACGGTGGTGGCGGACCTCGTCACCGGGGCCGTCGACTACCTCACGGTGGAAGGCGTCGCCGGGCGGTGGTCGCACGAGGCCACGACCGTGGTGGAACTGGCCGAGCGCTACCCCACGGACCCGGGGGTCCTGGGTGCCCTGCTGCTCAACAGGGTGGTGCTCCTCCCGGGGGAGGCCGTGTACCTGGGACCAGGTCAGCTCCACGCCTATCTCCGCGGGGTGGGGGTGGAGGTGATGGCCAACTCGGACAACGTCCTGCGCGGGGGGCTGACGCCCAAGCACGTCGACGTCCCGGAGCTGATGCGCGTGCTCGCGTTCGACCCGCTGGTGGACCCCACGGTCCGCCCGGTCCGGGCAGACCGCGGGATACCGGGGGAGATGGACTACCCCACGCCGGAGCCGGACTTCGCGCTCTCGCGCATCGAGCTCCCCGCCGCCTCCGGTCCCGTCGGCTATCCCACAGACGGGCCGGAGATCCTGTTGTGCACCTCCGGGCGAGTGCGCGTGGCGGAGAACGGGACCACGGAGACACTGGGGCCCGGCCACGCGGTGTGGGTGCCCGCCTCGACTCCGGAGGTCGTGCTGGAGGCCGTGGACGGGGCGACCGTCTTCCGCACCCGTGTCGGAGATCCGGCGACGGGGACGCCGCACCGGTAGAGCGCCCCGCTACTGTGGTGCGGGAGTCTTTCCACGAATCACGAGGAGCTGGTCGCACACATGTCCGCTGATCTGCAGGTGCAGTCCGTCAACGGTCTCGAGTTCAAGGTGGCGGATCTGTCGCTGGCGGAGGCGGGCCGCAAGCAGATCCGTCTGGCCGAACACGAGATGCCCGGTCTGATGGCGCTGCGGGAGGAGTACGGGGAGCAGCAGCCGCTGGCCGGCGCACGGATCGCCGGGTCGATCCACATGACGGTGCAGACGGCGGTGCTGATCGAGACCCTGACCGCGCTCGGCGCGGAGGTCCGGTGGGCCTCGTGCAACATCTTCTCCACCCAGGACGAGGCGGCCGCCGCCGTCGTCGTGGGCCCGGAGGGAACCCCCGAGGCCCCGTCGGGCGTGCCGGTGTTCGCGTGGAAGGGCGAGACGCTCACCGAGTACTGGTGGTGCACCGAACAGATCATGACCTGGCCGGGCGCCGATCCCAACATGATCCTCGACGACGGCGGCGACGCCACCATGCTCGTGATCAAGGGCAAGGAGTTCGAGCAGGCCGGGGCCGTGCCGTCGGACGACCCCGCCTGGTCCGCGGAGGAGAAGGTCTTCCACGCTCTGCTGCGCGAGTCCGTGCCGGCCCACCCGGGCAAGTACACGGCCATCGCCGAATCCGTCCAGGGCGTGACCGAGGAGACCACCACCGGCGTGCACCGCCTGTACCACTTCCACTCCGAGGGGGTGCTGCCGTTCCCCGCGATCAACGTCAACGACGCGGTGACCAAGAGCAAGTTCGACAACAAATACGGCACCCGCCACTCGCTGCTGGACGGCATCAACCGCGGCACCGACGCCCTCATCGGCGGCAAGAAGGCCCTGGTCTGCGGGTACGGCGACGTGGGCAAGGGATGCGCCGAGGCCCTGGCCGGTCAGGGCGCGCGCGTCCAGGTCACCGAGATCGACCCGATCAACGCGCTGCAGGCGCTCATGGACGGCTTCGACGTGGTGACGGTCGACGAGGCCATCGAGTCGGCCGACATCATCATCACCGCCACCGGCAACAAGGACATCATCACCTTCGACCACATGACGCGGATGAAGAACAAGGCGATCCTGGGCAACATCGGCCACTTCGACAACGAGATCGACATGGCCGGACTGGAGTCCGCCGAGGGCGTCACGCGCATCAACATCAAGCCCCAGGTCGACGAGTTCGTCTTCGATGATGACGGCCGCTCGATCATCGTGCTGTCCGAGGGCCGTCTGCTCAACCTCGGCAACGCCACCGGCCATCCCTCGTTCGTCATGTCCAACAGCTTCTCCGACCAGGTGATCGCCCAGATCGAGCTGTTCAGCAACGCCGACCAGTACCCGGTCGGGGTCCACCTGCTGCCCAAGATCCTCGACGAGAAGGTCGCGCGACTGCACGTCGAGGCCCTCGGTGGATCCCTCACCACGCTGGCCAAGGACCAGGCCGAGTACATCGGTGTGGACGTCGAGGGCCCGTACAAGCCCGACCACTACCGGTACTGACCCGCAGACCGGTGGTCGCGCGACTGGTCGTCGTCGAGGGGCTCGACGGTGCGGGCAAGAACACCCTGACGACCGCTCTGGTCGGTGAGCTCACCGACCGGGGTGTGTCGGTCGGTCGGCTCGCCTTCCCCCGGTACGGGACCCTGCACGCCGACCTGGCCGCGGACGCCCTGCACGGCGGTCAGGCCGGCGCCGCCGACTCGCCGCACGCGATGGCCCTGCTGTTCGCCCTGGACCGGCACGCGGCGCTGGGTGAGCTGCGCGACCTGATCGGCTCTCACGACGTTGTCTTGCTCGACCGCTACGTGGCGTCCAACGCCGCGTACACGGCGGCCCGGCTCGGCCCCGGCAGGCAGGACGAGGTTCTCCGCTGGATCGGTGAGCTCGAGTTCGACCGACTCGGGTTGCCCACACCGGACCTGCAGATCCTGCTCGACACCCCTGTCGCGCTGGCGGCCGAGAGGGCGGGATCCAGGGAGACGGCGGACCCGGGTCGGACCCGGGACCGCTATGAGAGGGACGCCGCTCTCCAGACCGCGACCGGGGAGATCTACCGTCGACTGGCCAGCACCGGATGGCGCTCGCCCTGGCAGGTGTCGGGCGTCGACCCCGATGTGCGACGGTTGGCCGACGTGGTGGTCGGACACTGAGCTGTCGGGCCCCGAGCCGAGGCGTGGGCCCGTCCCGCGCGCACGGGACGGGTAAGGTCTTCATGAACGCATGCCGACATACACGCCGACACAAGTGGTGACAATGACCCCGAAGATCCTCGTCGTCGACGACGACGCCGCCCTGGCAGAGATGCTCACCATCGTCCTGCGGGGCGAGGGGTTCGAGACCGAGGTCGTGGGCGACGGCGTCCAGGCCATCGAGACCTTCCGTGCGGTCCAGCCCGATCTGGTCCTGCTGGACCTCATGCTCCCGGGCCGGAGCGGGATCGACGTGTGTCGGGACATCCGCGGTGAGTCACGGGTGCCGATCGTCATGCTCACGGCCAAGACCGACACCGTGGACGTGGTCCTGGGACTCGAGTCCGGGGCCGACGACTACATCATGAAGCCGTTCAAGCCCAAGGAACTGGTGGCCCGCATCCGGGCGCGGCTGCGTCGCGGCGAGGACGAGCCGAGCGAACTCCTGCACATCGGGGACGTGAGCATCGACGTGCCCGCCCACACCGTGACGCGGGACGGGACCCCCATCCCGCTCACCCCGCTCGAATTCGACCTGCTCGTGGAGCTCGCGCGAAAGCCCCGCCAGGTCTTCACCCGCGAGGTCCTCCTCGAACACGTGTGGGGCTACCGCCATTCGGCCGACACCCGGCTGGTCAACGTCCACGTCCAGCGCCTGCGGGCCAAGATCGAGAAGGACCCGGAGAACCCCGAGGTCGTCCTCACCGTTCGCGGCGTCGGGTACAAGGCCGGTCCGGTCTCGTGATCGACCGTCGCACGGACGACGCGTCGGCGTCCTCCGGCGACGAGCGCGACACCAGGGACGTGGCCGACTCGTCGCCGACGCTCAGAGAGCGACTCCGGGACCTGGATCTCACGGTCCTGGGGATGCGGATCGCCCGGATGTGGCGGCGTTCCCTCCAGCTCAGGGTGGTCACCTCCACCCTGGCGCTGTCCATGGGGGTGATCCTCACGATCGCGTTCATGCTGCAGAGCCAGATGGCCGCCCAGTTGCTCTCCACCAAGCTGGACGCCGCGGTCGAGCAGACGGGCAGGCTACGGGTCACCGTCGAGGCGCAGATCGCCGCGACCGACGAGGGGACGAGCGAGCAGTCCCGTCTCGACCAGGCGCGAAGCGCCCTGGGGGAACGGGGAATCGCCGCGGAGGGTGAATCCGTCCACGCGGGGACCTTCGAGCCGATCCTGGTGGTCCCCGACCAGACCGGCCGCGGGCAGGTCGTCAGCCCGGCCGACGCGCGGGTGCCGGCGGATCTCCAGGCGCTGGTGCAGCGGGGACTCGTGGCGCAGAAGATCGAGCCGGTCGTGTTCCGCGACGAGGAGACCTCGGCGCTCATCATCGGCACCCCCACGGACTCCTCGATCCCCGGTCTCGAGCTCTACCTGGTCTACCCGCTCATCGCCGAGGAACAGACCCTCGGGATCATGCGCGGGATCGTCGCGACCGCGGGCCTGGCGATCATCGTCCTCAGTGCGGCGATCGCGTGGATGGTCGCCCGACAGGTGGTGCTCCCGGTCCGCCAGGCGGCGTCGATCGCGCAGCGGTTCGCCAACGGCCACCTCAAGGAACGGATGGTGATCCGGGGAGAGGACGATGTCGCCCGACTGGCCATGGCGTTCAACGACATGGCGCAGAGCCTGTCCGATCAGATCACTCAGTTGGAGGAGTTCGGGGACCTGCAGAAGCGGTTCACCTCGGACGTCTCCCACGAGCTGCGTACTCCGCTGACCACGGTCAGGATGGCGGCCGACATCATCTCCGACTCGGCCGGGGACCTGGATCCCCCGACCAAGCGCGCGGTGGAGTTGCTGGAGTCCGAGCTCGACCGTTTCGAGAGCCTGCTCACCGACCTCCTCGAGGTCTCCCGCCACGACGCCGGTATGGCGGAACTGTCGGTGGCATCGTTGGACGTCCGGGGGGCGGTCGAGGACGCGGTGTCCACCGTGTCGCACATCGCGGAGTCCGCGGGAGTGCAGGTGGAGCTGGACATGCCGTCCGAACCGGTGATGGCCGAGGTGGACTCCCGTCGGGTCGAGCGCATCCTGCGCAACCTCATCGCCAACGCCCTCGACCACTCTGAGTCCAAGCCGGTGCGGGTGACTCTCCGGGGGTCGGAGGCGGCCCTCGCGGTCTCGGTCCGCGACCACGGGGTGGGGCTCAAGCCCGGCGAGGAGTCGCTGGTGTTCAACCGCTTCTGGCGCGCCGATCCGTCACGGGTCCGTCGGTCGGGCGGGACCGGGCTCGGTCTGGCGATCGCGCTCGAGGACGCCAAGCTCCACGGCGGTCGTCTGGACTGCTGGGGGAGCCCGGGCGAGGGGTCGTGCTTCCGCCTGACCATTCCCCGTCGGCACGGCGGCACCCTCACCTCGAGCCCGCTGCCGCTGACGCCGGAGGACGAGGCGCGGCTGGTGCGGACCGGGTCCCCGACGCCCCTGGCGCGTGTCCCCGGTTCCGAGGAGGTCCGTTCGTGAGCCGCAGCCGGGCCTTCCTCGTCGCGATCGCGACGATCTGCGCCACCGTGCTGGCCGCGACCGGCTGCGCGACCCTGCCCTCGTCGTCATCCCCCCAGGTCATCGACACCTTCTCTCCGTCCGGTGCCGGGCTGGCCGTCCCCACCCCGGTTCCCGACCAGGAACCGGACCTCCTGGTCCGCGACTTCCTCAAGGCCGCGGCGATCGCGGACCAGCGCCACGCCGCGGCCCGGCAGTTCCTCACCCCGGAGGCGGCGGACACCTGGGACGATTCGGCGGAGACCACCATCGTCCTGCGGGCAGATCTCAGCGCCGAGGGCGGCCGCGGCGCCGACCGGGCGGAGTACACCCTGCGCGCCGAGAAGGTCGGGTCGCTCGACCCCGGTGGCATCTTCAGGGAGGACGTCGGGCAACTCGAGGTGACGATCGGCCTGGCCCGGCAGGACGGCCAGTGGCGGATCGACCGGCTTCCCCCGGGTGTCGTGATCGAGCGGACCGAGTTCGTCTCCACCTACGCCCAGCGCGACCTGTTCTTCCTCTCCGGATCCGGTGACTCGCTGGTACCGGACACGCGGTGGACCGCCGCGGACCGGACCGATCTGGAGTTCTCGCTGGTCAACCTGCTCGCCACCGGGCCCCGACCGGGCCTCGAGTCCGCCGTCCTGTCCCGGATCCCGGCATCGGTCTCGGTTCGCCCCGACGATTCCGCCGATGGGCAGCAGGGAGCCGGGACCGCCATCGACTTCACGGGCCTGCCGGTGCTGAGCAGCCAGGCCACCACGCAGTTCGCCGCGCAGGTCGTGTGGACCCTGGCCCGCGCGGACGTTCCCGGGCCGTACCGGCTCGAACGCGACGGCGCGCCGCTCGACGAACGCTTCGTCGACGGGTGGACGACGGAGGACGTACGGACGTTCGACCCGTATCCGCCGGTCGAACCGATGCGCTACGCGCTCACCGCCGCCGACGGCCTGGTGAGATTGGACGCCTCCGGCGCCAGACCGGCGGGCGGCCCGTGGTCGCAGGTCCGCGGGGGACGGAATGCGACCCTGTCGCACGACGGGGAAGCGCTGGCGGTCATCGCCGGCGAGGACCCCGCGGCGCCCCAGCGGTTGCTCATCGGCGCGGTCGACGGCGAGCCCGACGAAGCCCTTGTCGCCCGGACCCTCACCGGGCCGACCTTCCACCCCGTGGACGGGCGCGCCTGGGTGATGGTCGACGACACGAGGCTGGTGCGGGTGGGCATCGGGGTGCAGGCCCCGTCCGTCCAGGAGATGGACGGCGCCCCGCTCCGCGCCCTGGGCTCCCGGTTCACCGGTCTGAGGATCGATCCGTCCGGGGCGCAGCTGGCGGTGGTGGTCGACGGCAAGGTGTTCATCGGCGCCCTCTCCGCGGAGACCGGGCAGCCGCTCGCCGGGACGTTCCGGCAGATCGGCAGGGCGTTGGGGGAGACGGCCGCCGTCGTGGCGTGGCGGGACCGCTCGACGGTCGTGATCGGTCAGAACACCACTGAGGTACCCGTCACCACGATCACCGTCGACGGCGCGATGACCACGCCGCTGTCCCAGCGCAACATCGCCGGACCCGTCACGGCGGTCGCCGCCGCGGGCCGCGAGGTGTACGTGGTGGACCAGAGGTCCCTGCTGAGGCTCGACACGGTGGCCGAGACCGGGGACCGCTACTGGCGGGAGATCAACGGACTGGCCGCCATCCGGGCGGACCCGGTCGTCGCGGGCTGACGAGTGCCGGCGGGGGCCGACGGGAGACGCGGGCGCCCACCGGGCCCCGGGTGGTCCG
>NZ_JAALDW010000227.1:6323-7279 GCF_014145055.1 Dietzia sp. DQ11-38-2 | reverse complement strand
GTCGCGACGCTCCGGCCGGCGGTGGTCGCACGGGCGCGATCCCGGGAGGAACGGAGCAGTTGCTCGAGTTCGCGGACCGTGGTGGGCGAGACCCGGCAGCCGAGCAGGTGCGCGACGCCGGCCGTCTGGCAGACGTACCGGTCGGACTCGGCCGGGGTGAGCGGCCGCGCGGCGAAGCGTTGGTAGGCCGCGAGAAGGGCCCATGTGGTGGCGGCGTGCGCCCACTCCACGAGCTCGGGGTCCGAACCGTAGTAGTACTGACCGTGCTCGGTGGTCCCCGAGAACGCGCGGTCGCGGTGGGAGTTCTCGATCGTCACCATCGCGTCGTCGACCGTGCCGAACGTGGTGATCTCGATGAGGTCGTGCAGGTAGGCGTCCACGGACCAGGGGTCGTCGACCGCGTCCGCGGCGGCGAACGTGGAGGCGTAGGCCGGGTTGGCCGCCAGCATGAGCAGGCCGGTGGTCACCCCGATCGGGGTCGCCGCGTCGCCGTGGACACGCCAGATGGGATCGCCCTCGCCGAACCACCGGGGCCCCGGGATGTCCAGGATCGAGCACACAGGGGTATCCGCCGCACCGCGTGGGGCAAGTGGTGACATGGGCACGCCCTGGGGTAGTTGCGCCGTGTGTGACGGCCGGTTGAGTCCTGACGAAGACTGTAACTCCCGTCCCGCCTGTCGGCCGGTATTCCCTGGGGGCGGGCTGAGAAAATCCCGTGAACGTAGGGCGGGGACACGGCCTCTAGGCTGGCAGTGCACACCCGTGAGCCCCGAACCGCACCAGGAGACGACACGTGAGCCCTTCCCCCCTTCCCGCCCCCCGTACCGGCCCCGTCGTGCCCGACCGCTTCGCCGGGAGGACGGCCCTCGTCACCGGCGCCAGCCGGGGGATCGGCCTGGGGATCGCGCGGCGCCTGCTGTCCGAGGGGGCGTCCGTGGTGATCACCGCCCGCGGGC
>NZ_JAALDW010000227.1:0-6281 GCF_014145055.1 Dietzia sp. DQ11-38-2 | reverse complement strand
GAACGGGTGCTCGCGGTCGCGGGCAAGTCCGACGACGAGGACCACCAGCGCGAGGTGGTGGCCCGGGCCGAGCAGACCTTCGGGCCCGTGGACCTGTTGGTCAACAACACCGGCATCAACCCGGTGTTCGGTCGGACAATCGACGTGGACCTGGCGGCCGCTCGCAAGATCACCGAAGTCAATGCGCTGGGCACGTTGGCGTGGACGCAGAAGGTCTATCACTCGGGGCTCGAGGAGCGGGGCGGGGCGGTGGTCAACGTGGCCTCGATCGCGGGCCTGGCGCCCTCGCCGGGGATCGGGTGGTACGGCGCCACCAAGGCGCTGGTGATGCGACTGACGCAGGAACTGGCGGTGGAGGTCGGCCCGGCGGTCCGCGTCAACGCCGTCGCGCCGGGCGTGGTCAAGACCCGCTTCGCCGAGGCGCTCTACTCCGGCCGCGAGGAGCAGATGTCCGCCGCGTTGCCCGCGGGCCGGCTGGGGGTCCCCGACGACATCGCCGGCCCCGTGTCGTTCCTGCTCTCCGACGACGCCCACTGGATCACCGGGCAGACGATCGTCGTGGACGGCGGGGCGCACATCGTCGGCGCGGGATTGCAGGGCTGACATGGCCTCGATACAGGAGTTCTGTGCCTCGACGGGCCGCTCGCTCGAGGCGAGCCCCCCGATGGCGGTCGCGGCGCAACCGTTGACCTGGGTGGACAACGCGCCGTGGCAGCGGATCGAGTCGCCGGAGCCGTCGGCCGTGATCTACGTCGACCCGGGAGCGCACCGCGACGGGTTCTCGCCCAACGCCGTGGCCACCTGTGCCCGCGTCGCGCCCGCCATGTCCACCGACGACGCGGTGACGATGATCGTGGCCACCGCGGAGGTGCTCGCCGACTGGACACTGCTGGAGGAGGTCGCGGGAGAGGGCGACGAGGACGCCGGCGCGGTGCGCAGCGTCTACCGCTTCGTCCGCGGGACCTACACCGCCGAGCCCGGCGAGATGGCCACCTCGAGCCTGATCGTGGGATGGAGCGACGACGAGGCGACCTACGTCTTCCAGTTCGTCGTGACCGGGTGGCGCGAGGACGCGGGTCTGCACGACTCGGCGATGGACTGCCTGATGATCGGCGAGTGGACGGCCGGACAGATCGTCGGCGCCATGCGGGGTTGACGGCCTCCGGCGGACGCGGCGGGCCCCGCTAGGGTGGGCGGGTCAGGAGTCGGGTGGACAGGAAGGCGGGACCGCCGGTGCAGCTTCGCGAGTTGAGCGTGACGGGGGCGTGGGAGATCACCCCCCGCCGGATCTCCGATGACCGCGGGGTCTTCCACGAGGCGTTCACCGACGCGGCCTTCCGCCGCCTGACAGGGCACCGCTTCGACCTCGCGCAGGTCAACGTGTCGGTCTCGGGCGAGGGGGTCCTGCGCGGCCTGCACTACGCCGAGGTGCCGCCCGGCCAGGCGAAGTACGTGATGTGCCCGTCCGGCACGGTGTTCGACGTGGTGGTGGACGTGCGGGTGGGGTCGCCGACCTTCGGGGAGTGGTCCGGGGTCATCCTCGACTCGGAGGACCAGCGTGCGGTGTACGTCCCCGAGGGCGTGGCGCACGGATTCCTCTCCCTCGAGCCGCAGTCCACGGTGATGTACCTGTGCTCGGAGGGCTGGCGACCGGGCGCCGAGCACGGGGTGGACGCCTTCGATCCCCACCTCGCCGTCGACTGGCCCTCCGTGGCGCTCGACGGCACCCCGATCACGCACGTGATGAGCGGAAAGGACCGAGACGCGCCGAGTCTGCTCGACGCCGCGGCCGCCGGGCGCCTGCCGCGGTGGGAGGACTGTGAGGCGCACGTGGAACGTCTGCGGGAGGCCACCGCGCGGGTGGACGAGGAGTGGCGCCCGAACGCGGATTGACATACCCTAGGGGGTATCGAACGACGCCCTGTCGGGTCGAGAATCCCCGTGAAGGAGGACGCCATGTGTTATCCGGTCACCTGTTCCATCTGCGGCAAGACCACCTGGGACGGCTGCGGTCAGCACGTCGACCAGGTCAAGGCGGCCGTGCCCGTCGAGAAGTGGTGCGACGGGGAGCACCCGGCCGCGGCCCGGTAGTCCCGGCGAGGCGGCCCAGGGGTGCCGCGGTCCCGACCTCCATCGGGGGCGTCGGTCCCCACTCCCGCGCCACGGACCCGTCCGGCGGGGTAGAACCGGGTGACACGCACTCGTCGTCCCTCCCGGAGGCCCCAGTGAGCACCCCGTACGTCCTCGTCGAGCGCAGCGGCCCGATCGCGCGCGTGACCCTCGACCGGCCCGATCGCCGCAACCCCCTGTCGTTGCGGATGATGCGCGAGGCCACTGCCGCCATCCGCGACCTCGGTGACGACCCGTCGTGCGGCGTGGTGGTGGTGACGGGGTCGGGCCCGGCGATGTCCGCCGGGCACGAGATCGGCGAGATGATCAACCGCACCCTGGACGAGGAGCGCGAGGTGTTCGACACCTGCGTCGAGCTCATGGAGTCGATCCAGGCCATCCGCCAGCCCGTGATCGCGGAGGTGCAGGGCCACGCCATCGCCGCCGGGTGTCAGCTCGTGGCGACCTGCGACCTCGCCGTGGCCGTCGACACCGCGAGGTTCGGCACCCCGGGCGTGAGGATCGGCCTGTTCTGCTCGACCCCCATGGTGGCGGTCTCGCGGAACATCGGCCGCAAACGCGCGCTCCAGATGCTCCTGACCGGCGAGACGATCGACGCCGCCACCGCGGTCGAGTGGGGCCTGGTCAACGCCGCGGTACCCGCAGACCGGCTCCGGGCCCGTGTGGACGAGCTCGCCACCCGGATCGCCGTCGCCAGCCCGCTCACGCTGGAGATCGGGAAGCAGGCCTTCTACCGCCAGATCGATCTACCCCAGGACGAGGCGTACCGCGAGATGGCCGAGACGATGGCCACCAACGCGATGACATGCGACGCCCAGGAGGGCATGTCCGCGTTCCTGGACAAGCGCACCCCGCAGTGGCGTGGGGAGTGAGGCGGAGGGGTGAGCAGACGCCGGGCAGGCGCGTCCGGCGACTCGCGGTCGCCGGGATCGGTGCGATGACCTCGTGGATCGTGGGTGTGACTGCGCCCTACTAGGATCTGCGGCATGGCGATCCGGGTGATGACGGTCTGTACCGGCAACATGTGTCGGTCACCGCTGGCCGAGCGCCTGCTCGCCGCGCGCGCCGCCCGAGCGGGTCTCGACGTGGTGGTGGAGTCCGCCGGGACGAGGGCGGTCAACGGCGTGGAGATCCACCCCGAGACCCGCCGGGTGCTCGAGGCGTATGGCGGGAGCGCGGAGGGTTTCGGCGCCCGGCTCCTGTCGCCACGAGTGCTCGGGGGTCACGATCTGGTCCTCACCGCCACGCGCGCCCACCGCGACGCCGTCCAGGAGATGGCGCCGCTGCTGTGGAAGAGGACCTACACGTTGCTGGAGGCGGCCCATCTGGCCGACACGGACCGGGCTCTGACGCTCCGGGGCCTGTCGCGGGCCCGCCTCGGCGTGGACACCGACGATCCGGCGTGGGACATCGAGGACCCGATCGGCCGCCAGCCGGAGGTCTTCGACCGGACGGGGACGCAGATCAGCCACGCGGTCGACTCGATCGTCGATCTCCTGGGCCGCCGGGGGTGATGCCCGGTCAGGGGTCCAGGGGTTTACGCCTGTCCAGATCCCGAAGGAAATCAGGGTCGTCGTCCGGGGCGATCACGCGAGGCGGGGCCGGCCGTGAACCGGGCCCGAAGGCCCGCCACAGCAGAATCGCCACGGTCACCACTCCGATGAGTGCGAACAGCCAGATCACTCGAACCTCCTTTCCACCACGATACGTATCCTGGGGGTCATGAGCGAGCGAGACGAGTCAGCAATCCCGGCACAGGCGCCCGCCGGAACCAGTCCCGGCGCCCGCCTGGCCCGCAACATGATGTTCTACACGGTGTTGAGGCTGCTGATGGTCGTCGCACTGACCCTGATCGTCATCGGTATCGGCCGTCTCGCGGGCGTCGACGTGCCGGTCCTCGTCGCGGCGATCATCTCGGTGGTCATCGCGCTCCCGCTGTCGATGGTCCTGTTCACGCGCCTGCGCGCGGAGATCAACTCCGACATCTCGGCTGTGGACGCCAACCGTCGCGTCAAGCGGGACGACCTGCGACGTCGGATGGACGAGGCCTGAGCCCTACCGGGCCGACCCGAGTCGATGGACCGGCAGCCGTTCAGATCCGGACCGGCAGCCGTTCAGCTGACCGGAGCGGGCAGAGAGGGGAGCCACTCCGAGCCGAATGACCCGTTCGGGTCATGTGACCCCATCCATCCGAACGGCGGCCACCCGGAAGCCTGAGGCGGCGGGGGAGCGGCCGCGTCGGTTTCGGTCTCGGTCGGCACCGCGGTCGGCGCCGGCTCGTCGGATCCGGTGGTGGGTTGGCCGACCTGGTTCGCGGCCGTCGTCTCACCGGCGCCCGGGGTCGTGGTCTCGGTGTCCCCGGGTCCGGTGGGTGGGCTGGTGGGCGGGGTGGTCGGCGGCGTCGTCCCCTCGGGCGGGGTCGTCGGCCCATCCGGTGTGGTCTCCTCGGTGGGCTCGCCCGGACCGCTCTCGGTCGGCTCGTCCGGTTCCGTGGTGGGGTCGTCGTCGTCGAACCACGGATCCTGCCCACCGGCGTCCGTCCGCGGCTGGGCGGGAGTCCACTGGGTGGCCGTGGTGCCCGTCTCGGGCTGGCGGGGCGGTGCGTGGGTGCCCGTCTCGTCGTCGGCGACGTACAGCGCCCCCGGTGCGGGTTGCACACCGATGTAGTACCGGCTCAGGCAGTGGTCGGTGACACTCTGCGTGCCGTCGGTGAACACCGTCATTCCCGGTGTGCCGCCGTCGGCCTCGGTGGCGCACCGGGCGATGAAGCGGCCGGGCGGGGTGTCACGCTCGCTCGATTCGGCCGCGGAGGTGAGGTCGGTCGCAGAGGCGGATCGCGGGGCTTCGGAGAGAACCTGCGGTTCCGGCTGTGCGCACGACGCGGCTACCAGCGCGATCGCGCCGGCGGTCAGGAGCACCCGAGTTCGCATAACGATAGTGTCTCAGTTCTGTCAAAGGATGGCTACCGGTCGGGGCTGTGCGTCACGTCATCATCGGTCAGATCTCGGCCACCTGTCTCCGTACCGCCCCGATCGAGGCCAGGCAGGCGGCGAGAACCGCGGCCGCGACCCCGCCGACCCCCACGGTGATCAGATCGCTCACCGGCGGTGCGATGTTACCGGTGTTCTCGGATCCCACCATCGCGACCGCGCCGAGTCGGCCGAACGCCGTGCCGATGAGCACTCCGAGAGTCGAGGCGCTCGCCGCCACCAGTGCCGTCTCCAGGACGAGCATCCGCCAGACGCCGGCCCGGGTGACGCCCACGCCGCGGAGGAGGCCGATCTCGCGCGTCCGTTCCCGGATCGACAGCGTGAGCGTGTTGACCACCCCCACCAGGGCCAGCACCACCGCCACCGCGAGCAGCAGTGCACTGGACGTCAGGACGGTCCGGACGGATCCCGCGACCTGGTCCCGCGAGGCGAAGGTCTCGGTGACCGCCAGCGAGGGGTCGGCCTCCACGACCGCCGACCGCACCCGGTCGAGCGCCGTCTCGAGTCGCTCGCCTTCCAACCCGTCCTCCATCCGGAGCCACTGCTCGGTGCGGGGCACGAACTCCCGGGGCACCTCCAGGTCCTCCGGCCAGGGCGCTCCGTCCGGCGACCGCGGCAGGGGCCAGTCGGGCACACTGCCCGGGGCGGCGAGGGCCCACTGATCGCTGGTGCGACGGACCACCAGGTCCCGCGTGTCGTCGTCGGTGAAGAACCGGAACCGGACGGTGTCCCCGTCACCTGCGCCCGCGGCCACAGGAGAGGACTCGGGCAGGACGATCTCGCCAGGGCCGGGAAGTGTGATCTCCCGGCGCATCACCTGCGCCACCCCGGCCGGGTCGGCCACGCGCAGGACCGTCCTTCTGCCCTCGTCGTCGCGGGCGTACATGTCGACGACGACGAGGGACTCCGCGACCCCGTCCATGCCCGCGAGTCGCTCGGGCAGCGCGCCGGGCAGGATCCCGTCGGGTGAGGTGACGGCGACGTCCAACGGGACGCGGTCGACCAGCCGCGACTCGATGGCGGGCCCCAGCAGGGCGATCCCGGTGACCATGGTCGAGGTGAGCGTCACCCCGACCAGTACGGCGGCCGAGGTGGCGGCCGTGCGGCGTGGGCTGCGCGCGGTGTTGCGGGCAGCGAGGAGGCCGACGGGGCCGAGGGCCG
>NZ_JAALDW010000226.1:0-19073 GCF_014145055.1 Dietzia sp. DQ11-38-2 | reverse complement strand
CGCGAGGACAGGCTCGCCGCCTCCGGATCACCCGATCAGACCTCCGCAGAACGGACGATGGAGATCATCGAGGCGCGGGAGCTGACCTCGGACACGGTCCTGCTCGTGTGGCGGGAGCATATGGGTGGGAGCTCGATCCTGCGCAGCTCGGTGTGGGTCCGCTCACAGGACTCCTGGCGGCAAGCCTTTCAGCAGGGGACCGCCGAGTCCTGAGCGCTTCCGCACACGCAACGGCGCCCCTCTCCACGTCTGGAGAGGGGCGCCGCCAGTCGAGCGTGGGCTCGCGGCCTACAGGCCACCCAGCAGCAGGTGGAGCAGATCCCCCACGATTCCGATCAAACCGGCGACTAGACCCATGATTCGACTCCCTACAGGTGATGTGTTGCCCGGCGGGATCCTCTCCCCGTCGAGCTGACAACGACTCTAAAGTTGTAAAGTAACCGAGGTGTTTCCGAGGACGCTCAGGCCTGTGAACACGCGTTTCGTTGTCGTAAAGCTACATCTGTATAGAAGTTTCTTCACTAAGCTGGAGCAGATGGTCGGCGGTTCACCCGCGTCGCGGGGCCGTGAAACCGACCGTCTGATACACCTGCGAGAGCACCGGGCCCGCGACGGCTCTCGCCCGGTCCGCGCCGTCTGCGAGGATCTGCTCGAGTTGAGCCCTGTCCGACATGTACTCGTCGAACCGACCGCGCAGCGGGGTGACGAATGACTCGAGCGCGTCGGCGGTGTCGGTCTTGAGCGCACCGTACCCCGCCCCCGAGGTCTGGTAGTCCGCCACGAGCTCGGCCACCGTCCGCCCCGTGAACGCCGACTGGATGGTCAGGAGGTTGGAGACGCCCGGCTTCATCTCACGGTCGAATCGGATGTCGCCGTCGGAGTCGGTCACCGCGCTGCGGATGCGCTTGGCGGAGACCTTGGGGTCGTCGAGAAGGTTGACGATCCCCTTGGGGTTCTCCCCCGACTTGCTCATCTTGGCCGTGGGGTCCTGCAGATCGTAGATCTTGGCCGAGCCCTCGAGGATCTTGCCCTCGGGAACCACGAAGGTCTTCTTGAATCGGGAGTTGAACCGCATCGCCAGGTCGCGGGTCAGCTCGAGATGCTGCCGCTGGTCCTCCCCCACCGGGACGAGGTGCGGGCGGTAGAGCAGGATGTCGGCGGCCATGAGCACCGGGTAGGTGAACAACCCCACGGTCGTCCCGTCCGTGCCGTGTTTGGACGACTTGTCCTTGAACTGTGTCATCCGCGCGGCCTCGCCGTACCCGGTGATGCACCCCAGCACCCAGGCCAGCTCGGCGTGTTCGGGCACATGCGACTGCACGAACAACACCGAGCGGGCGGGATCCACCCCCAGGGCGAGCAACTGCGCGCACCCGCGGTAGACCCGCTCCCGCAGCTCCTTAGGATCCTGCCTGACCGTGATCGCGTGCAGGTCCGGGATGAAGTAGTACGCGTCGTACTCGTCCTGGAGCTCGACCCACTGCCGCACGGCACCCAGGTAGTTGCCGAGGTGGTACGAGTCGGCGGTCGGCTGGATGCCGGACAGGACGCGCTGGCGCTTGGCGGGGGCTGCCGTCTCGGGCGGCCCCGTCGTGGGAGCGGGAGACACGGTCGAGGACTGCTCAGACATGACGTCCATCTTCCCACGGAAGACCCCGGCGCCTCGTCACACCCTCATCAGCCCGTGTGCTGGTCCGACTCCGGCGGCGGGAACCCGCCCGTGGCGACAGGCCCCCAGTCGTCGATCGTCACCCGGATGAGGCATTTGCCCTGCCGCACCATGGCCGCGCGGTACTCGTCCCAGTCGTCGTGCTCGCCGGCGACGCTGCGGAAGTACTCGACCAGCGGCTCGACGGCCTCGGGCAGGTCCACGATCTCCGCGGTGCCGTCGAGGTGGACGTACGGGCCGTCGAACCCGTCGGACAAAACGCACACGCTCACGGCCGGGTCGCGGCGGATGTTGCCCACCTTCGCCCGCTGCGGGTAGGTGGCCACGACGAGTCTGCCCTCGGAGTCGACGCCGCAGGTCACGGGCGAGGACTGCAGCCCGCCGGAGGACCTATGGGTGATGAGGACGGCGCGGTGCCGGGGGCGGAGGAACTCGTCGAGCCCGGCCCGGTCAGGGCGGTCTGCGGTGGCGTACGTCGGCATGAGCCGAGGCTACGGGGCCGCCCGATCAGCAGCATCCGCGACCGAGGGCCGGCCCGCCATCGTCACCGTCGTCGTCGTCACTCGTAGACGACGGTCACCGGCGCGTGGTCGGACCACCGCCTGTCGTAGGCGCTCGCGCGATCCACCCGGTCGGCCACGGCGCGCTCGACCAGCCCGTCGGTCACCACGTGGTAGTCGATGCGCCAGCCCGCGTCGTTGTCGAAGGCCTTGCCCCGTTGGCTCCACCAGGAGTACGGGCCGATCTCGTCGGGGCGGCGATGGCGGACGATGTCCGTCCACCCGCTGCCGTCGGCGAACAGCTCGGACATCCACTCGCGCTCGTGGGGCAGGAAGCCGGAGCTCTTGTGGTTGCCCTTGTGGTTCTTCAGATCCGCCTCGCGATGGGCGATGTTCCAGTCACCGCAGACGATCATCTCGTGACCGTCCCGGGCGCCGACGACCTCCGCGCTCTCGGCCAGGTGCTCCCGGAAGCTCGCCATGAAGCGGTCCTTCTCGTCCTGCTTGGGGGTGTCGGCCGACCCCGAGGGCAGATAGAGGCTGGCCACGGTGACCGTCTCCCCGTCGACGGCGCCGGGGTACACGGCCTCGATGTAGCGACCGGACTCGTCGAACTCCGGGTCGCCGTGACCGATGCGCACCTCGGCGGGCTCGTGACGGGACAGCAGCGCCACGCCGGCCCGGCCCTTGAGCGAGGAGGCCGAGCCGACCAGATGCCACCCGGCGTCGAGGGCCGGGGCCAGGGCCTTGCGGGTCTGGTCCTCATCGGCGCGGACCTCCTGGAGCGCGACCACGTCGGCGCCGCTGCCCTCCAGCCAGGGAAGGAATCCGAGGTTGGTCTCCGACCGCTGCTTGACGGCGGCACGGATCCCGTTGACGTTGACGGTGCTGATGGTGAGGCTCACGCCGATCAGGCTACCGACCCGTCGTGACCTCGTCCCGCCCCGATCGGCGGTCGAGCGCGACCGCGCCCACGAGTATCCCGAGTCCGGCCGCCGCGAGGGTTGCTCCGGCGAGGGCGGGCGAGGTGTAGCCGAAGCCCAGCGCGATCACCACTCCCCCGAGCCACGCCCCCGACGCGTTGGCGGCGTTGAGCGCCGAGTGGTTGAGTGCGGCCGCCAGCGTCTGTCCCCGGCCCGCGTACTTCATCAGCCGGGCCTGCAGTCCGGGCACGAGTGCGGAGCCCGTCGCCCCCACGAGGAACAGACCCACCAGCGCCGTGACCGGATGATGGGCGGCCACCGCGAACAGGGCGAGGACCGCGGTCATGGCCGTGGCGATCACCACCAACCCGCGGTCGAGATCCCGGTCCGCGACCACACCGCCCACGAGGTTGCCCACCACCATGCCGAGACCGTAGACGGCGAGGACCGCCGGCATCCACGCTCGGTCGATACCGGCGACGTCGACCATCGTCCACTGGATGTAGGTGTAGACCGCGAACATGCCGCCGAAACCGACCCCGCCCACGGCGAGGGTCGCCAGGATCTGTGGGCGGGCCAGGGCGGCCAGTTCCTCGCGCGCCCTGACCTCCACCGCGCCCCGCGGTTCGGGGACGACGACGAAGATCGCCGCCACGGTTAGTGCGCCGATCACCCCGACCGCGAGGAAGGCCGCCTGCCACCCCGCGGCCTCGCCCAGTCCGGTGGCCGCGGGAACACCGATCACCGTCGCCACCGACAGCCCCAGCAGGACCAGCGACACCGCCCTCGCCTGCTTGCCCGGGCCCGCGAGCGAGGCCGCCACCAGCGAGGCCACGCCGAAGTAGGCCCCGTGCGGGATGCCGGCCAGAAAGCGTGCGGCCACCAGGACCTCCGCGGAGGGGGCGAAGGCGGCGGCGGTGTTGCCCACCGTGAACAACCCCATGAGCACCAGGAGCAGGGTGCGGCGGCGCCACCGGGAGGTCCACACGGTGAGCAGCGGTGCGCCCACGACCACACCGAGCGCGTACGCGGTGATCACGTGCCCGGCCTGGGGTTCGGTGAGCCCGAAATCGTCCGCGATCGACCTGAGCAGACCCATCGCCGCGAACTCGGTGACGCCGATGCCGAACCCGCCGAGGGCGAGGGCGAGGATCGCGAACGACACGCGGCGTGCGGAGACGCCTCCGCGCGGATCGGGCGGGGTGCTGGAAGGGGAGGTGTGTGCCTCGGTCACCCGTGCAGGCTACGCATGCCGCGCGAGCAGGCCCCCTCATCGACCAGCCCCACCACCCCTCCGTCCCCTCACCAGTGCGACCCCCACGACGAGCGCGAGCGCGACGACGAGCACTCCCCCGACCATCCACGCCCAGCCCGTGCCGTCGTCGGTCCCCTCGTCCGCCGCGACGGGCTCGTCGTCGACCGCCGTCGGGTCCTGATCGGATGCGGTGGGGGCCACACCGCCCGGACCCGGTTCGGGACCGTCCTCGAACACCGGCCGCCAGTCCGGCCCCGGGGCCGGCTCGCCGTCGATCGCGACCGCGAGCTCGAAGGGCTGCTCGATCCCCCGCGGCAGCGAGGTCGACCCGTCGTTGAGCGACACCATGATGTAGTGCTCGCCTGCCTGTGACTGGACGCTCATCTCCTGGTCGCCGTCACGATTGCGGTACTGGACCGGGACCGTGTCGAGAAGGAACGCCTCCTCCGGGCCGTCCTCGAAGGTGGTGCGGACCGCGTTGGAGGGCTTCACCCGGAACGGGTTGGCCACCTCCAACTGGATGTGGTCCAGGGCACCGCGGACGGACCCGGGGACGCGCAGGCCGAGCGCCAGCCGTTCACCCCACTCCACCGGGACCCGGTAGAAGCGGGTCTCCCCGGGCACCAGGGCGTCGGAGTAGGTGCCCGGCCCGACCGCGTCCGCACCGTTGAAGCTGGTGCCACCGGCCACCGGGACGGCCTCACCGAAGTCGGGGGCCGGTGCGTCCGCCGGCACGGACTGCACCGCCGGATATCCGGTGAGCTCGTCGTCGGAGGGCACGGGCTCGAACTGGACCAGCACCTCGACCTCGAGTTCGGAGGCCGACACCCCGGTGCGCTGCGCGATCACGCGATATCCGTCCGGACCGCACGCGGGATCATTCTCCGCGGAGGGGATGACGAGATGTGTCGCTCCCGGCGACTTCCACCCACCGCCGACCTCGTAACTCGTGTCCGAACCGGTCACCCGGCACTCCTCCGCGACGTGCTCGGCCTCGATCCGCAGGCCCGCGGCCGTGACTCCACTGGTGGGATCGGGATCGACGGGTGGGATGAGGGTCGCCGCCACGTGGGCGACGTGCCCGTCGGGTATCTCGACGCCCAGGTGGCCGGCGGGCCCTCGACCACCGCTCATCGCGGCACCGGCGAGCTCGGAGCGGTAGAGGCCCTCCCCCAGCATCGGCGCATCACGCAGGGTCCGGCCCATCTCGAAGGGGGTCCCGCGGGTGTGGTATCCCTCGATACCCCGGCGCGTCAGGAACTGCAGTCGTCCGGACAACGAGGCCGCGTCGGAGGCCTCGGTGAAGCGACCGCCCGTGGCCCCCGCGATGCACTCGAGTTGGGCTCGCGCCGCGTCGTCGACGAGGAACCCCACCGTGTGCACGGTCATGTCGACGCCCGCTCCGGCGAGGTCACCCGCGACCTCGCACGGGTCCGGCGGCGCGCAGGTGTCGAGCCCGTCCGAGACCAGGACGATGGACCGCTCACCCTCGTCGCCGAGCTCTTCTGCCGCGGCGAGCAGGGCGTTGCCGATCGGGGTGTATCCGCGCGCCGTGAGTCCGTCGATCCGATCGGTCAGGACCGCCTTGTCGACAGGGTGAACGGGGGCGAGCGTGACGACGTCGCGACAGGCGGCGTCCCGGTTGTCCGGTGCGTCGGACTCCTCGCTCCCGTACGCCAGCATTCCCACACGCGCACCCTCGGGTAGTGACTCCACGAGTTCGCGGGCGGCGGACTGGGCGGCCGCCAACCGGGTGCCGCCCACATCGGCCTCGAGCATGGAACTCGAGGCGTCCATGACGATCGCGACACTGCCGTCACCGGGAGCACCGCCGGCGGGAGAGGGATCCGCGGGCGACTGCTGGCCGAGCACCCGGGGCGCGCTGACGAGGCCCGCGCCGGCGATCAGCGCACACAGGCAGAGGACCGCGATCACCGCCGTCAGGCCCCGTCCGGTCGATGTGGTCGGAGGGCGGGGCGGCACTGACACGAAGGCTCCTCAGCTGCGGTGGCGTCGCCTGCGCCACCCTACTTCCGCGATCCGGGCGCCGGCCCCGAATCGACTGAGCGCCCCCGCCGGGACCGCGATGTGTTCTACGCGGCGGTGCGCATGAGCCGCCGGCCGCCGTAGACCACGAGGAACGCCGTGAGGTACATGACGATGCTGTAGACGGCGGCCGCCAGCCCCACCTCGTCGTCGCCGATCACGGTGAAGGCGATGAGCAGGGTCAGGGTGGTGTTCTTGATGCCGAACTCGACCGCGATCGCAATCTGCTCGGCGCGGCGCAGGCGGCAGATCCACGCGAGCAGACCCCCGATCACGATCAGCGCCAGGTTGAGGACGACCACCGCCGGCCCCACGGCCACGATGAGGTCCACGATCCGGTCCCTCTCGCCGAGCACGATGCCCACGATGAGCAGCACCAACACGACGAGTCCGACGATGCCGACAAAGCGCTCGATGCGGGCGGCCAGGGCGGGCTTGCGCGCGCGGAGGATCATTCCGAGAAGGACGGGGATGAGGATGACGCCCAGCAGCAGGCCGAAGGTCTGACCAAGCGGGACGGTGACCTCTTCGTCCGCGGCTCCGGGGATGAGCCGCGCGCCGATCCCGAACCACATGGGCAGCGTGAGGATCACAGCCACGGAGCTCAGGGCGGTGAGGATGACCGACAGCGCGACGTTGCCCCGGGCGAGATAGGTGATGAGGTTCGACGTCGCACCTCCGGGCGTCGCCGCCACCAGGACCACGCCGAGGGCCAACATCGGGGAGAGCCCGAACGCCAGCGCCACGGCCACGCCGGTCAGCGGAACCAGGACCAGTTGGCCGAACAACCCGACGATCGTCGCCCACGGCGACCTCGCCTGGACCGCGAAGTCCTCCTTGGTCAGGCTGAGCCCGATGCCGACCATGATGATCGCCAGTGCGATGGGCAGGCCTATGTCGATCAGGGGACTCTGGTCCACGTGGGACTCCTCGGGTGCTCGCGCGTCAACGGGTGACGACCATCGGGTGAGATGGACCACTGTCCGATCACCGTAACCGGTCGGACGCCGACCTTCCGGGGGTTCCGCCCGGACTCGGGATCGGGGTGACTGACGGGCGGCCAGCTCGGGCCTTTACCCCGCGTTGCCGCCGCCGAGCGGCTTAGGCTAACCTCTCCCCAGGTCATGAGTTCCAGCGACAAGCCCCGGCTCGCTGGGCGGCAACCCTCCACCGCGGTGGGGTGCCCCGGGAGACGACCTGGCCACCACCCACCCGGGTGACAGGCAAGCGCGGGTCCGCTGTCGTGACGCGGCCGGACCCTTCTGACGAGAGGAGGGGCTCCGCCCCTATGACGTACGACAACAGCAATCCCGACTGGGCCTTCGAGACCCGCCAGGTCCACGCCGGGCAGCCGGTCGATTCGGACACCGGTGCCCGCAATCTGCCGATCTACCAGACCACCTCGTACGTCTTCGCGGACGCCAAGCAGGCCGCGGACCGGTTCGCGCTCGCCGAGATGGGCCCGATCTACACCAGGATCACCAACCCCACGGTCGCCGCCGTGGAGGATCGCCTCGCGTCCCTCGAGGGCGGTGTCGCCGGTCTGCTCTTCGCCTCCGGCCAGGCCGCCGAGACCGCGGTGATCCAGGCCATCGCCCAGTCGGGCGGCCACGTGGTCGCCTCCCCCCGCCTCTACGGCGGTACCGACACGCTGCTGCGGCACACACTCCCCAAGTACGGCATCGAGACCACCTTCGTCGAGAACCCCGACGACCCCGCCTCGTGGGAGGCCGCCGTCCGGCCCGACACCAAGCTGTTCTACGGGGAGTCGATCTCCAATCCGCTCAACGACATCCTCGACATCCCGGCGATCGCCGAGGTCGCGCACCGCAACCAGGTGCCGCTCGTGATCGACAACACCGTGGCCACCCCCTACCTGATCCGGCCGCTGGAGTTGGGGGCGGACGTGGTCGTGTCCTCGGCCACCAAGTACCTCGGCGGCCACGGCGCCTCCCTCGGCGGCATCCTCGTCGACGGCGGTACGTTCGACTGGCGCGTGCAGCGCGACGGGCAGGACGTGTTCCCGTCCTTCACCACGCCGGATCCCGCGTACCACGGTCTGGTCTACGCGGACCTCGGTGCGCCGGCACTCGCTCTCAAGGCCCGGGTGACGCTCCTGCGCGACACCGGCGCCGCGGCCTCGCCGTTCAACGCGTGGACCCTCATCCAGGGCATCGATACCCTGAGCCTGCGGATCGAGCGCCACGTGTCCAACGCCCAGCGGGTGGCCGAGTGGCTCGAGTCGCGCGAGGACGTGGCGAAGGTGCAGTACGCCGGTCTGGCCTCCTCGCCCTACAACGCCCTCCAGCAGAAGCTGTCCCCCAAGGGGGCGGGCGCCATCGTCACCTTCGACCTCGCGGTGCCGCAGGGCGCGTCGGAGGAGGACGTCAAGGCCCGGGCGTGGACGTTCATCGACGCCCTCAAGCTGCATTCGTGCCTGGTCAACATCGGCGACGTCCGCTCGCTGGTGTGCCACCCGGCCACGACCACCCATTCCCAGGGCACGCCCGAGGCCAACGCGATCGCCGGGGTCACCACGGCGACCATCCGCCTCTCGGTGGGCATCGAGGCCGTCGACGACATCATCGGCGACCTCGAGCTCGGTTTCGCCGCGCTGTCCTGACCCCTGCCCGGATGATCCGCCCCACCGATCCGCTCACCCTGCTGCCCCCGGGTGACGGCACCCTCGGCCGTGTCGCCATCGGCGACCTGACGCTGTCCACGGGTGTCGTCCTCCCGGGGGTCTCCCTCGCGGTGCAGCGGTGGGGCCGGATTGCGGACGATCGATCCAACGTCGTCCTGGTCGAACACGCGCTGACCGGGGACTCGCACGTCATCGGCTCCGTGGACTCGCTGCACCCGACGCCCGGGTGGTGGAACGGTCTGGTCGGCCCCGGGTTGCCCCTGGACACCGATCGCTACTGCGTCCTGTCCGTCAACGTGCTCGGTGGGTGTCGCGGTTCGACGGGCCCCAGTTCGCTCCACCCCGACGGCCACTACTGGGGTGCCCGCTTCCCCGCCGTGTCCGTCCGCGACATGGTCGAGTCCGAGCGCGCCCTGGCCGATCTGCTGGGTATCGACCGCTGGGCCGCGGTGGTCGGCGGCTCCATGGGCGGGGCGAGGGCGCTCGAGTGGATGGTCGGACACCCTGACCGCGTCGGGGCCGGCTGCGTCCTGGCGGTGGGTGCGCGCGCCTCCGCCGACCAGATCGGTGTGCAGACCGCGCAGATCATGGCCGTGACCTCCGATCCGCACTGGCAGCAGGGCGGGTATCACGGCACCGGCCGCACTCCTGTCACCGGTCTCGGCATCGCGAGACGTATCGCACACCTGTCCTACCGGGGTGAGGTGGAACTGGACGAGCGATTCGCCAACCGTCCGCAGCCCGGCGAAGACCCCCGTGGAGAGGACCTGTCGATGTCGGGGCGGTTCGCCGTGCAGTCCTATCTCGACCACCAGGCCGGGAAGCTCGTCTCCCGCTTCGACGCCTGCAGCTACGTCCTGCTCACCGATGCGCTCAACCGTCACGACGTGGGCCTGGACCGCGGTGGGGTCGAGCGGGCGCTGCGCTCCTGCCCTGTCCCGTGCGTCATCGGCGGGGTGACCACCGACCGTCTCTACCCCCTGCGGCAGCAGGAGGAACTGGCCGCGCTGTTGCCCGGGGCCGATCCTCTGGTGGTGATCGACAGCCCCGCCGGTCACGACGGGTTCCTCACCGAATCCGACGTGGTGGGGCCCATGCTCGCCAGGACCATGGAACTCGCCGCCCACGGGACGCCCGACAGATCGCGAGGACCCGCATGACCGACCGTGACCGTCCGAACCGGTCCGCCGCCCTCGGGCTGACCGGCCTGGCCGTGGGTCTCGGCATCATCGGGGGGGCCATCGGCTTCGCCACCCTGTTGGGAATCACCGCGACCGCGAGAGGCGGCTACGACACGGCCGAGTACGGCCCGATGGCGCTGACCGCGGCGTCGTCACTGGTGTTGAGCGTGCTGCTGATCACCGGCGCGGTGATGCTGTGGCGCGCCCACCGCGCTGCCCGGGCCGTCATCGGGGTGGCCGTGACACTGTTGGCCGTGAGCACGCTGGCGCGGATGGTATTGGACAGCGTCACGTTCATCTCGGTGCTGGGCAGCGTTCTGTCCCTGTGTGCACTGGTGGCGATGGGCCTGCTACTCGCGTCGAACGGGGTGCGCGACCACGTCCGCGACGGCGTGCCACTGCGACTGAACTAGGCCCGGCGGAGGAGGTCGACTCAGCCCGTCCCGAGCGAGTCGATCGATGTGGCGAGCCACAGCACGACCACGCCGACCGCCAGGTAGAAGGCCACATCGAAACCCTTGCCCCGCACACCGAGGAGTCGCGCGCGCTCGTCAGGCACCACCGCCCGCAGTACCGCGGCGGCCAGGGCCATGATCCCCAGCAGGAACGCCCCGCGGCGCCACCGCTCGAACATCACGAACCCCAACGACACAACGATCCCGACCAGGACCAGTGCGAGCGGCCACTGGGCCCGGATCTGCGACCAGCGAAGCCGCGCGGGACGGGTGCGGCGGGGCCGGGCGTCGGTCTGCCGGGGCCGGTCCGGGGCGGGATGGGTCATGTGGGCCCCTAGGCACCCGTGGCGAGCCGCTCGCAGCGCTCGACCACGTTGGACAGCAGGAACGCCCGCGTGAGCGGACCGACCCCTCCCGGGTTCGGGGAGACCGCGCCCGCGACGTCCCACACGTCCGGGTGCACGTCACCGGCGAGCTTCCCGTCGAGTCGGGACACCCCCACGTCGAGGATCGCCGCGCCGGGCTTGACCATGTCCGGGGTGAGGATGTGGGCCACTCCGGCGGCGGCCACGATCACATCGGCACGCCGCGTCTCGGCGGCGAGGTCGCGGGTGCCGGTGTGGCACAGGGTGACGGTCGAGTTCTCGCTACGACGGGTGAGCATCAGCCCGATCGGGCGTCCCACGGTGACCCCGCGGCCGATCACCACCACGTGTGCCCCGTCGAGTTCGACACCGAAACGGCGGAGGAGGTGGATGGCGCCGTTGGGGGTGCACGGGAGCGGGGCCGGCGCGTTGAGCACCAGCTTGCCGAGGTTGACCGGGTGCAACCCGTCGGCGTCCTTGGCCGGGTCGATGCGCTCGAGGATCGCGTTCTCGTCGAGGTGAGCGGGCAGCGGGAGCTGGACGATGTACCCGGTGCACGCCGGATCGGCGTTGAGTTCGTCGATCACGGCCTCGAGCTCGGCCTGACCGGTGTCCGCTGGTAGGTCACGGCGGATGGAGGCGATCCCGACCTGTTCGCAGTCACGGTGCTTCATCTTGACGTACGAGTGGCTGCCCGGGTCGTCGCCGACGAGGACCGTTCCCAGCCCCGGGGTGATGCCCTTGTCCCGCAACGCGGCGACGCGGGTCGAGAGGTCGGCGACGATCTCGTCGCGGGTCAGCTTTCCGTCCAACTTCGTAGCCGTCACGGGTGCCAGTATCCCACTGCGGAGCGGTCACGTCGCCAGCGCACTGCGAGAATGGTGGCCATGACCGGAGCCGGCGTACGTGTGTTGTTCGACCGACCCCGCATCCCGCCCAACACCGGTAACGCGATCCGGTTGGCCGCGGGCGCGGGCTGCGAACTCCATCTGGCCGGGCCGTTGGGTTTCGACCTCACCGAGCCACGGTTGCGGCGGGCCGGGCTCGACTACCACGACCTGGCGCACGTGGAGGTCCACGCCGACCTCGACGCCGCGTACGCCCGTCTGCTCCCGGCGAGGGTGTGGGCGTTCACCGTGCGAGCCGACCTCTCGCTGCCGGAGGTCCGCTTCTCCCCCGGCGACGTCCTGCTGTTCGGACCCGAGCCCACCGGACTGGCCCAGGACGTGCTGGCGGACCAGAGGGTGACGGCCACGGTGCGCATCCCCATGATCGCGGGACGTCGGTCGATGAACCTGTCGAACGCGGCCGCCGTGGCGGTGTACGAAGCCTGGAGGCAGCAGGGATACGCAGGCGATATGGGAATTCCGCCTGATTGACTTATTATTTCGGCATGCCGAAATCTCGTCCGGTCGGTGACCGCAATCGTCCGGGAGGTCGCCGACGGCCCGGGCAACCGAGGACCGTAGTCCTCGCCTCCCTGTCCGCCCTCGCGGCGGTGGTCATGACCGCGGCGTGCACGACCGGGTTCACGGGCGCGGCCGATGTGCACGACCGCCCCCGGTTCGCCCATCAGGAGTCCGGGGATCGCGTCGTGGTGGCCACGACCTTCACGATCCTCGCGGACATGACGCGCCGGGTCGGGGGCGATCGTGTCCGGGTGGAGTCGGTCACCACCCCCGGGGCCGACGTGCACCAGTACGAACCGTCGGTCGACGACCTCAAGCGGGTCGAGGGCGCCGACCTGGTGGTGAGCAACGGCCTCGGCATGGACGACTGGCTGCTGCGATTCCTCGACGGGACCGATGCCCGACACGTCGTCGGCTCCGAGAGGGTCGACCCCATGCCCGTACGCTCGGGCAACTACACCGGTCGCCCCAATCCCCACGCGTGGATGTCACCCCACGAGGGCATCGGCTACGTCCTCACGATCGCCGACGCACTGGCCGAGGTCGACCCGGACGGTACCGAGGAATACCTCGCCCGCGCCGGGGACTACGTGGCGGACCTCGAGGACATGGCCACCCGCGCACGGGCGGCCGTGGCGGCGGTGCCGGAGGAACGACGCGTTCTGGCCACGTGCGAGGGCGCATTCTCCTACCTGGCGCGCGACCTCGGGCTGGAGGAGCTCTACCTGTGGCCGGTCAACAGCGAATCGCAGGGGCTTCCGCGGCAGGTCACCTCTCTGATCGACGAGGTGCGTGCCCGGGAGATCCCCGCGCTCTTCTGCGAGTCGACGGTCTCCGACGCCGCGATGGAGCAGGTGGCGCAGGAGACGGGCAGCAGGGTCGCCGGGGTCCTGTACGTCGACTCGCTGTCCGCCCCCAGCGGCCCGGTGCCCACGTATCTGGACCTGCTCGACCACGACCTCGAGATCATCACCCGGGAGCTGACGTCATGACCGACCGACCACTGCCCTTCTCGTCGCACACCGGCCCGCCCGCCGTGGTCGTCACCGACCTCACCGTCGACCGGGGTCAGATCCGCGCACTCGACTCGGTCTCCCTGTCCGTGCCCACCGGGGAGATCACCGTGCTGCTCGGGCCCAACGGGTCCGGCAAGTCCACCCTGCTCCAGGCGATGCTCGGTCTGGTCACCCCGACCGGTGGATCGGTGCGTGTTCTCGGCTCCCCGGTGGGCCGGGCGCTGCGCACCGGCCGGGTGGCGGCGGTACCCCAGTCGGACGGCGTCGACGATCGCTTCCCGGTCACCGCCGGCGAGGTGGTCATGCAGGGCCGTCGACGCTTCACCGGTCCGTGGCGTCGCCCGTCCTCCGCCGATCGGCTGGCGGTGGAGCAGGCACTGGCCAGGGTCGGCCTGTCCCCGATCGCCGGGCGGAGAATCGGGGAGCTGTCGGGGGGACAACGCCGACGGGTTCTGCTGGCCCGATGCCTGGCGCAGGAGGCGGAGCTACTGCTCCTCGACGAGCCGTTCAACGGGATGGACGCCGGCAGCGAGGAGGTCTACATCGACGTGCTGCGCGACCTCACCGCCTCGGGGAGGACCGCGGTGGTCTCCACACACCACCTGGCCACGGTCGAGAGGCTCGCGGACTCGGTCGCCCTGCTCAACGGTGGACTGGTGGCGCACGGGCCCGTCGCCGAGACCACCACCCCACAGATCCTGTCCACCCTGCTCGGTGCGCGACCACCCGCCGTCGACGACCGGGCACCGGCGACCGAAGGGGCACCGGGATGATCGATCTGCTCGTCGAACCCATGGGGTACGAGTTCATGCGCCGTGCCCTGCTCGTGGTGGCCGCCTCCGGAGTGGCCGGCGCACTGCTCAGCTGCTGGCTCGTCCACATGGGGTGGTCACTGATGGGCGACGCCGTCTCCCACGCCGTCCTGCCCGGAGTGGTGATCGCCGCCCTGACCGGCATCCCGTTCGCCGTCGGCGCGCTCGTCGCGGCGTTGGTCGCGGTGGCGCTGATCGGCGGGGTCCGCGAGAGCGGGACGGTTCGGGAGGACGCCGCCATGGGCATCGTCTTCACCGCCCTGTTCTCGCTCGGCCTGGTCCTCATCGCGCGCTTCCCGAGCGGGCAGGACCTGCACTCCATCCTGTTCGGCAGTGTGCTCGGCGTGCCGGACCCCGTCCTGGTGCAGGTGCTGGCCGTCTCCGCGTTCACGGTGATCGTGTTGCTGGCCTTCCGCCGGGATCTGATCATGGTGGCCTTCGACCGGCTGCACGCGCACACACTGGGCCTCAGGACCCGTGCACTGACCGGGCTCCTGCTGGCCACCCTCGCCACGGCCACCGTGGCGGGAGTCCAGTCGGTGGGCGTGATCCTCGTGGTGGCCACGCTCATCATCCCCGGCGCGACGGCCCAGCTGCTCGCCGACACCATGCGGGGGACGATGATCCTCGCCGTCGTCGTCGCCCTGGCCGGCGGCCTCACCGGGCTGTACGCCGGGTACTACGCCGACCTCCCCCCGGGGCCGGTGGTGGTACTCGCGCAGGCCGCCATCTTCACCGCGGCCCAGTTGTTCGCGCCCGGGCGCGGCGTGATCCCGCGGGCCGCGGCGGGCGCCCGGGCCCGACGATCGGGGATGATGACGGCATGACCGGCGACCGGCCCCGAGACGAGGCCCCCAGCGCGACTACACCCGGCGGCCTCGGCGATCTCACCCCCACCGTCCAGGCCTACCTCATGGCCGCCCACCACCTGGAGGCCGCAGGCCAGTCCGTCACCCCGGGCGCGCTCGCGGATCGACTCGGGGCCTCCCCCTCCTCCGTCACCGAGGGCGTCCGCAAACTCGCCGCGATGGGTTTGGCGCGGCACCGTCCCTACGCGCCCGTGGAGCTCACCGACGCCGGGAGGTCGTTCGCAGTGGCGATGGTCCGTCGTCACCGGATCCTCGAGACCTTCCTGGCCCGGTGCCTGGACTACCCCTGGGATGAGGTCCATGCCGAGGCCGACGCCCTCGAGCACGTGGTGTCCGACCGGTTCGTCGACGCCCTGGACGGCTTTCTGGACCACCCGCGCCGCGACCCCCACGGCGACCCCATCCCCACCCGTGACGGGCGGCTGGTCCACCTCACCGACATCCCCCTGGACCGGGTGCCGGAGGGCGGCGCGGGCGTCGTCACCCGGGTGTCCGACCGGGACAATTCCGTGCTCCGGCACCTGGCCGAGATCGGTCTGCGTCCCGACTCGCCGGTCGAGGTGGTCTCCCGCCAGATCGAGCTGGGGATCATCACCGTGGCTCTGCACGGCCGGGCGATCCCGGTGGGCACGCCGGTCGCGGCGGCGGTCCGGGTCCGGGTCCCGTCCGGCGAGGACAGCGCCGACGACACCGCCGGCGACGACGTCAGAACATCGTCCCGGGGTTGAGGAGCCCCTGCGGGTCCAGCGCGGTCTTGATGCGGCGGTTCAACTCCATCGCGTCCTCGCCCAGCTGGGCGGGCAGCCACGGCGCCTTGAGTCGTCCCACGCCGTGTTCGCCGGTGATCGTCCCTCCCATCCCGATCGCCAGATCCATCACCTCGCCGAACGCCGCCTGGGCCCGGTGAGCGCGGTCCGGGTCGTCGTCGGTCAGCACGATGATCGGATGGGTGTTGCCGTCGCCGGCGTGAGCGACCAGCGCGATCGGCACGTCCCGCCGGGCGGAGATCTCCTCGATCCCGGCGACCAGCTCCGGCAGCGCGGGCAGCGGCACCCCGACGTCCTCCAGCAACAGAGTCCCGGTCTTGCCCAGGCTGGTGAACGCGGCCCGACGCGCGACCGTGAACTGCTCACCCTCCTCGGGGTCGTCGGTCGCGAACACCTCCGTCGCGCCGTGCGTGCGGAACGCCTCGGCCATGAACTCGGTCTCGACCGCGCGGTCGGGTCCGGTGAGGTCGGACTGGGCCAGCAACATCGCGCCCGCCGAGGTGTCCAGCCCCATCCTCAGGTCCGCCTCCACGGCCCGGATCGAGACGGTGTCCATGAACTCCAGCATCGCCGGGCGGATCCGGCGCGTGATGGCCAGGACCGCGTCGCTGCACGCCACCACGTCGGGGAAGATCCCCACCACCGTGGAGCGCGGTGGTTGCTCGGGGATGAGCCGCACGATGATCTCGGTGACGATCCCCAGCGTGCCCTCACTGCCCACGAAGAGCTTGGTCAGGCTCAACCCGGCGGTGTCCTTGAGGCGCGCACCACCCAGACGCACCGCGGTGCCGTCGGCCAACACCACCGTCAGACCGAGAACGTAGTCGGTGGTCACGCCGTACTTCACGCAGCACAGGCCACCGGCGTTGGTGGCGATGTTGCCGCCGATCGAACAGATCTCGTACGACGAAGGATCGGGGGGATACCAGAGGCCGTGCGCGGCGACGGCCCGTTTGACCTCGATGTTGAGAAGACCCGGCTGGACGGTCGCGGTCCGGGTCACCGGGTCGACGTCGATGTCCCGCATGAGCTCGGTGGACAGCACGATCCCGCCCTCCACCGCCGTCGCTCCCCCGGAGAGCCCCGAACCGGCACCCCGCGGGACCACCGGCACCCCGTGGGTCCCCGCCCAGCGCATGACCTCCTGGACATCCTCGGTCGACCGTGCACGAACCACGGCCAACGGCATCCCGGGGTCCGGAGCCTTGGCCCAGTCCTGGCGGTATCCCTCCAGCACGTCCGCGTCGGTGAGGACGGAGGCGGTGTGGAGGCGGGCACGGAGGTCGTCCAGGATCATGACCCGAACCTACGGCGTGGCCTCCCGGATCCGCAGGCGGTCGAAGACAGCTCGCAGGGGCCGCGGCGCCCACCAGTTGGCGTCGCCCAGCAGCAGCATCGCGCTCGGGACGAGCAACAGCCTGATGACGAACGCGTCCACCAGCACCGCGAGTGCCAGACCGAGGCCGAGAAGCCGGACCACGCTGATACCCGATGTACCGATGGCGAGGAACACCACCGCCACCAGAACCGCCGCCGCCCCCACGACGGGGGCGGTGCGGGACACCCCGTCGACCACGGCCCGGGTGGTGTCGCCGTGGCGGTCGTACTCCTCGCGGACCCGCGAGAGCAGGAACAACTGGTAGTCCATCGACAGTCCGAAGGCCAGGCACGCCATCAACAGCGGTGAGGAGCTGTCCACCACCCCCGTGGCCGTCACGCCCACCAGATCGGCCAGGTAGCCCTCCTGGAAGACCAACACCATCACACCGAAGCTCGCGGTGAGACTCAGCGCCGCCATGACCAGCGTCTTGAGGGTCACCAGCACTCCGCCGGTGAGCAGGAACACCAGGGGCAGCACCACCGCCATGACGAGGAGGGCGACCGGGACCGCCCGCTCGCTGATCGCCTTCCGGGTGTCGACGTCGTCGGAGTAGGTTCCCGCCACCGGTGCGGGGGCCACGACCTCCCGGACCCGTTCGGCGAGGTCCTGTTGCTCCGGCTGGGTCAGACCCGGGGCCGTCACCACCTCCACCGCGGCAACGGAGCCCCGCCTCAGGTCGGGGTCGCCGGGACCCACCTCGAGCCCGTCGGACAGGGTCTCGTCCGGTCCCCGCGTCGCCGTGACGCCGTCGATACGCGACACCCGCTCCGCCAACACCCCGGGATCCACGCCGTCCGCGAGGATCACCAGCGGATCGGATCCGAGGTCAGGTCGCTCGTCGCGCAACCGCTCGGCCGCCACCCTGGACGGCGCGTCCTGTGGCAGGACCCTGTCATCGAGCGTGCCCAGCCGGAGGCCGAACGCCGGCGTCAGCAGGATCAACAGGAGCACCGACACCCCCAGCGCCACCGCCACCGGGTGGCGTCGCGAGACCCCCAGCATCGCCGTGACCGAGCGACCGGGCCGGGTCGGGTCCACCCGTCTCACGGACCACGCGTCGATCCGCCGGCCGAGAACCCGCAGGACCGGGGGCAGCACCACCAGCGTGAGGATGGCGACGAGCGCCACGACCGCGACACCGGTCAACGCCATGGACCTCAGATAGGGCATGTCCACCGCCGTGAGCGCGGCCAGACACAGGCCGACCGTCACCGCCGAGATGACGATGGTCCTCCGGCACCGGCGCATCGTGCCCTCGACGGCCTCCGGCGGGTCGACCCCGGTGGCCAGTTCCTCACGGAACCGGGTCACCACCAGGAGGCTGTAGTCGATCGAGAGACCCAGTGCCAGACCGATCACGAGGTTGAGCGCGAACACCGAGACGTCGATCAGGTGGACCAGCCCCGACAGGATGACGAACGTCGAGAGCATGGCGAGCACCCCGATCGCGACCGGGACCGCGGCGGCCACCACGGAGCCGAAGAACAGCACGAGCAGGACCAGGGTGACCGGGACGGCGATGAGCTCGGCGCGGGTCAGGTCCTCCCGCGCGATCAGGTCGTCCTCACGGAGCACCTCGGCCCGGCCGGTCAGCTGCCGCTCGACGCCCTCGCCGGGCGGAGGGATCTCCTCGCGGACCGCGTCCAGTGTGCGCCGGGACTCGGAGTCACCGCCGGACAGCACCGCGTTCACCACCGTGGGGCCGTCCCCCGGCGCCGGCGACACCGTCACGCGACCAACTCCCCCGGCGCCGGCGAGGAAGGACGCGACCGCCTCGCTCT
>NZ_JAALDW010000225.1:0-9284 GCF_014145055.1 Dietzia sp. DQ11-38-2 | reverse complement strand
TCCGCCGATCCTATCCGCCACCGGTGGCCGGGACCGCCCCGCCCCCGGGGCCCCGAACAGGCCATCCCCCGGCCGCGGTGACGCGGCGACCGGGGGATGGCGGGGTCGTTCGTGGCGGGTCCGGCCCGCGCTCAGACCTTCTGGTCGAGCTTGAGTGTGCGGGTCGACCGCTCGAACTGCTCGGCGAACAGACCCGGTTCGGCGGCCAGGTCGCGCCCGAGGGACGGGATCATCTCCTCGAGCGCGGGCTTCCAGTCGGCGAACCGGCTCGGGAAACAGCGGCGGAGCACATCGACCATCGCGTCGACCGCGGTCGAGGCACCGGGGGAAGCACCCAGCAGACCGGCGATCGACCCGTCGGCCGCGTTGACCACCGCGGTCCCGAACTCGAGCGTGCCACCGCGACCGTTGGGCTTGATCACCTGGACGCGTTGCCCGGCGACGACCTTCTCCCACTCCCCGTCCTGCGCGGACGGCACGAAATCGCGGAGTGCGTCGACACGCGCGCCGTGGTTCTTGGCCAGCTCGGTGATGAGGTACTTGACCAGGCCCATCTCGGTGAGGCCGATGTTGGCCATGGGCAACAGGTTCCCCGGCCGGACGCTCGAGGGCAGGTCCAGGAAACTGCCCATCTTGAGGAACTTCGGGGTCCATCCGGCGAACGGGCCGAAGAGCAGCCCCTTCTTGCCGTCGATGACACGGGTGTCGAGGTGCGGCACCGACATCGGTGGCGCACCGACCGACGCCTGGCTGTAGACCTTGGCCTGGTGCTGGTCGATGAGGTCGGGATTGGTGCAGCGGAGCCACTGGCCTCCGACGGGGAACCCGCCGATGCCCTTGATCTCCGGGATACCCGACTTCTGCAGGAGGTGCAGGGCCCCGCCGCCCGCTCCCACGAAGACGAACTTCGCGTCCACCGTGCGCTCGTCCCCGGTGTGGCGGTTGGCAACGGTCAGCCGCCAGGTCCCGTCGGTGTTGCGCTCGAGGTCCTTGACCTGGTTCTGGTAGTGGACCTCGGTGCCGGTCCTGGTCAGGTACTTCACGAACTGACGGGTGAGAGCACCGAAGTTCACATCGGTGCCGTTGTCGAAGTAGCTGAGGGCGAAGGGCTGCTCCGGGGAGCGGCCCCGGGCCATGAGGGGAACACGACGCTCGAGCTCCCCGAAGTCGGTGGTGTGGCCCATCCCGGGGAACAGGGGGTGACCCGCGAGCCTGTCGTACCGCTTCTGCAGGTACGCCTGGCCGGCCTCGCCGGAGACGAAACTCATGTGCGGGACCGGGCGGATCCACTCCGTCGGGTCACCGAGGATCGTGTTCTCCACGGCATAGGACCAGAACTGCCGGGAGACCTGGAACTTCTCGTTGACGCTCACGGCCTTGGTGATGTCCACGTCGCCGTCGGCGGTCTTGGGCGAGTAGTTGAGTTCGCAGAGCGCGGAGTGGCCGGTCCCGGCGTTGTTCCACGCATCGGACGACTCCAGCGCGGGGCCCTCGAGGCGCTCGAAGATCTCGATCTGCCAGTCGGGCTGGAGGCGACGCAGGAGAGCACCGAGCGTCGCGCTCATGGTGCCCGCGCCGATGAGCGCCACATCAGTCGTTCCGTGCTTTGCCACCTGGTCTGAAGTCACCGGCTACCCTCGCTATTTGGTCGTGGACCCGAATCGGACACGTCACGGGCCCGTCCTGGGACCCCGCGTCCACCGGGTCCCAAGACTACTCACCGGACCTCCCCCTCGGCACACCGGACTAGGGTGGTCGTCGTGTCTCCGCCCTCCCCCGATGCCGTCGCCCCCACCGGATCCGATGCGCGGTGGATCCCGGACCTGCTGGGGCCGTCCTACCGTCGTCTCGAGCTGCCACTCGGGACCGATCCGGACGGTGAGGGACCCATCTCCGCCACCCTGGTCCGGCACGAGGACTCACCGGATCAGCCGGTCGCGGCGCTGCTGGTGGTCCACGGACTGTCCGACTACTTCTTCCACACCCATCTCGCCGAGTTCCTCGCCGATCGGGGGATCGCCACCTACGGGGTGGACCTGCGCAAGTGCGGCCGCTCCAGGCGGGACGGACTGACGCCGCACTTCATCACCGACCTGGAGAGATACGACGAGGAACTCGACCGGTCGCTCGACGTGATCACCGCCGACCACCCGGGTCTGCCTGTCCTCGTGGCCGCGCACTCGACCGGAGGGCTCGTGGTGCCGTTGTGGCTCGCCCGCCGCCGCGACAGGGGCGCACTGGATCCCGTCGTCGGGCTGGTCCTGAACTCTCCCTGGTTCCAGCTCGACCTGCCCGACCGCGCGCGCCGGCTGGTGGACCCGGTCATCCGTGCCCTCGGTTCCGCCAGGCCCTACTACCGGCTCCCGCTGAAGACCTCGGACCGGTACGTGGTGAGCACCCACATCGATCATGACGGGGACTTCCACTTCGACACCGAGCTCAAACCCCCGGGCGGGGTGGGGGTCCGGGCCGGCTGGCTCGCGGCCGTCCGCCGCGCGCAGAAGCGCCTGCAGGCCGGGGTCGACCTCCCTCTGCCCGTCCTCCTGCTGCGGTCCACGGCCTCCTCCGTGGGCACCCACCGCGGGGACGGGCCGCCCGACGTCGACACCGACCTGATCCTGGACGTGCGGTCGATGGAGCGGTTCGCCGACCGTGTCTCGGACCGGGTCACGGACATCCCCGTCGACGGCGCCCGACACGACGTGTTCCTCTCCCGCGCGGACGTGCTCGAGGTGGTCTTCGGACACCTCGGCGACTGGTTGGACCAGATCCTCGCACCCCACACCAAGGAGTCCTGACGACAATGACCCAGACCCCCTCCCGTCACTTCGACCTCGTCGTGATCGGTACCGGAAGCGGGAACTCGCTGATCGACGAGTCGTTCGCGGACAAGTCCGTGGCGATCTGCGAGAAGGGAACCTTCGGCGGGACGTGTCTCAACGTGGGCTGTATCCCCACGAAGATGTTCGTCTACGCCGCGGACACCGCCGTCTCGATCACCCACTCGAGCACGTACGGGATCGACTCCACCCTTGACGGTGTCCGGTGGCCCGACATCGTCTCGCGGGTGTTCGATCGTCGGATCGACCCCATCGCCTCGAGCGGTGAGGACTACCGACGGAACCGGTGCGACAACGTCACGGTGTATGACGGTCACGCGAGGTTCGTGGGTCCGCGCACCATCGACACGGGGACCGGGGAGATCATCACGGCCGACTCCGTCGTGATCGCCGCGGGGGCCCGGCCCCTGATCCCCCGGATCGTCACCGACGCCGGCGTCGCCTACTACACCAGCGACGATGTCATGAGGATCCCCGAGCTCCCCAGGTCGATGGTGATCCAGGGCTCCGGCTTCATCGCCTGTGAGTTCGCCCACGTGTTCTCGGCTCTCGGTGTCGAGGTGACCGTGATCGGCCGGTCGGACGTCCTGCTCAAGCACGTGGACCGGGAACTGGCGGAGCGGTTCACCGACCAGGCCCGACTGAGGTGGGACGTCCGGCTCGGGCAGCAGATCACCACGATGACCGCGACCGGCGCGGACCGGCGCGGCGTCGAGGTCACCTTCGAGGACGGGTCGACCTGTTCCGGCGACGCACTCCTGGTGGCGACCGGCCGGATCCCGAACGGCGATCTCCTGGGACTCGAGGCGGCCGGGGTGGAGATGGACATCGAGCGGGTCCGCGTCGACGAGTACGGCCGTACCACGGCCGACGGCGTGTGGGCCTTCGGGGACGTGAGCTCGCCGTACCAGCTCAAGCACGTGGCCAATCACGAGCAGCGGGTGGTCGGGCACAACCTGCGGCACCCGGACGACCTCCATCCCGTGAACCACCGACACGTGCCATGGGCGGTGTTCACCTGGCCCCAGATCGCCTCGGTGGGTCTGACGGAAGTCGAGGCCCGGGAGGCGGGATTCGACATCACGGTGAAGGTCCAGGACTACGGCGACGTGGCGTACGGCTGGGCCATGGAGGACTCGGTCGGATGCTGCAAGCTCATCGCCGACCGGGCGACCGGACTACTCCTGGGCGCCCACATCATGGGCGCCCACGCGCCGTCCCTCATCCAGATCCTCATCCAGGCCATGGAGTTCGAGATCACCGTTCCCGAACTCGCGCGTCGTCAGTACTGGATCCACCCCGCGATGGCCGAGGTGGTCGAGAACGCCCTGTTGGGTCTGGACTTCCCGGACCGGGGCTTCTGAGCCGACGTCGGGGCCACCGCGCCGACCACGCGGGGTCAGCTCCCGCTCGGTAGCGTCAACACCTCGACGCCGTCCTGAGTGACCAGCACGGTGTGTTCGAACTGGGCGGTCCACGCCTTGTCCGCCGTGGTGACGGTCCAGTCGTCGTCCCAGACGTCGAACCCCGGACCACCCAGGGAGATCATCGGCTCGACGGTCAGGGTCATACCGGGCTCGAGGACCTCGGTCCGCGACGGGTCGTCGTAGTGGAGCACCACCAGGCCGTTGTGGAACGTGGGCCCCACGCCGTGCCCGGTGAACTCCCGGACGACCGTGTAGTCGAACCGTCGTGCGTAGGACTCGATGACGCGCCCGATCACGTTGACCTCCCGGCCGGGCCGGATGGCCCTGATCCCCCGGTCCATGGCCTCCCGGGTCCGTTCGACCAGCAGCCTGTTCTCCTCCGAGACGTCGCCGGCCAGGAA
This sequence comes from Dietzia sp. DQ11-38-2, assembly GCF_014145055.1. Lineage (NCBI taxonomy): Bacteria > Bacillati > Actinomycetota > Actinomycetes > Mycobacteriales > Dietziaceae > Dietzia > Dietzia sp. DQ11-38-2. The sequence continues at coordinate 4,616 of NZ_JAALDW010000225.1, read as the reverse complement.
CGTGGCGTTGGTGTCACCGTGCACCCCGTCGATGTAGGCGGTGACGTCGATGTTGACGATGTCACCGTCCATGATCACCGTGGTGTCGGGGATGCCGTGGCAGATCACCTCGTTGAGGGAGACGCAGCTGGACTTGGGGAAGCCCTTGTACCCCAGGGTCGACGGGTAGGCGCCGTGATCGCACATGTACTCGTGGGCGATCCGGTCGATCTCGTCGGTCGTGACGCCGGGCGCCACAGCTCGCCCGGCCACGGCGAGGGCGTCGGCCGCTATGGTGCACGCGGTGCGCATCGACTCGATCACCTCGGGGGTCTGCACCCACGGCTCACCGTTGGCCTCGTCGACGCGGTCGCGCCAGACGTACTCCGGCCGTGGGATCGACTCGGGCACCGTCCGGATCGGGGTGGGGTCACCGGGGACGAGGGGATGGCGGGTGGGGGTCGTCATGGTCTCCAGGATAGGGCCGCTCGCGCGACCGGACCGGTCCGGGAGGTCACAGCAGGACGGTCGCGTAGTCGACGGCGTCGGTCATCCCGACCCGGCGGTAGGTCGCTCGGGCGGCGGTGTTGGATCCGTTGACCACGAGCGACGGAGTCAACCGGCGGGCCTGGAGGGCGGAACACACCGCGGCGATGCCACCGGTTCCGAGCCCTGCCCCCCTCCGCTCGGGTCGGACCCAGACCCCCTGGATCTGCGCCGACCACGACGAGACCGCGGCGACGTCGGCCTTGAAGAACACCTCACCGTCGTCGACCCCGATCCATGTCCTGCCCCTGGCCAGGGAACGCGCGACCCGACGCCGGAACGGGATCCCGGAACCCACCGCGAACGGATCGGAGCCCAGCTCCTCGCGGTACATCGCCGCAGCGGCGGCGAGGACCGATTCGAACTCGACCAGGGTCGCGGCCCGGACACCGCCGAGGACGAGGGCCCGGTCCACCGGGCGGCGCAGGGACATGAGGTGCTGCGAGTCCCGATACTCCCGGTGGGGACCCCAGCAGGCGCCGAGAGCGTCCCACAGTGCGGAGACCTGTTCCCTCCGCCCGTGGACGGACATCGGACCGACACCCAGGCCCGCCACGGCGACTCCGAGCGCGCGGTGATCGTGCGCGTCACCGCGCAGGGGCAGGACCGAGCTCCCCACGAACACCAACGACCTCTCGGGGCCACCCAGGGTGAGGAACCTGCCCTCCGGCCCGGGGACCGCACCGGAGGTGGCGAACTTCTCCGCAGCGGGACACGACACCAGCGGGTCGGACTCGAGGACCGCGAGGAGTGCCCGGGCCTCTCCGGGCCCCACCCCGCGGCATCCGTCGGTCGCTGCCGCAGGCGCGGCCGTGTCGGTCATGGCCTATCGCGTGACCTTGACCTGGGGGCCCTGGCCGACGGCGGCCTCCCCGACGGGTTCGCCCATCTCCTCCGCGATCCGCATGGCCTCCTCGATAAGCGTCTCGACGATCATCGCCTCCGGGACGGTCTTGATGACCTCGCCCTTGACGAAGATCTGGCCCTTCCCGTTACCCGAGGCCACACCCAGATCCGCCTCACGCGCCTCACCAGGTCCGTTGACCACGCACCCCATGACCGCGACCCGCAGCGGGACGGTCATGCCCTCGAGACCCGCGGTGACCTCGTCGGCGAGCTTGTAGACGTCCACCTGGGCACGCCCGCACGACGGGCACGAGACGATCTCGAGCTTGCGGGGACGCAGGTTCAGGGACTGCAGGATCTGCGAGCCGACCTTGATCTCCTCGACCGGCGGCGCGGAGAGGGAGACCCGGATGGTGTCGCCGATCCCCTCCGACAGCAGGGCCCCGAACGCGACCGCGGACTTGATGGTGCCCTGGAACGCGGGCCCGGCCTCGGTGACCCCGAGGTGGAGCGGGTAGTCGCTCTTCGACGCGAGCTGACGGTAGGCCTCCACCATGATCACGGGATCGTTGTGCTTGACCGAGATCTTGATGTCCCCGAACCCGTGCTCCTCGAAGAGGGACGCCTCCCACAGCGCGGATTCCACGAGCGCCTCCGGGGTGGCCTTGCCGTACTTGGCGAGCAGTCGTGGGTCGAGGGACCCCGCGTTCACCCCGATCCGGATGGGGATACCGGCCGCACCGGCCGCCTTCGCGACCTCCGCGACCCGCCCGTCGAACTCCTTGATGTTTCCCGGGTTGACCCGCACCGCCGCGCACCCCGCGTCGATCGCGGCGAAGATGTACTTGGGCTGGAAATGGATGTCCGCGATGACGGGGATCGGCGACTTGCGGGCGATCGTCGACAGGGCGTCGGCGTCCTCCTGGCGGGGACAGGCCACGCGCACGATGTCACAGCCCGACGCCGTGAGCTCGGCGATCTGTTGGAGCGTGGCGTTGACGTCGTGGGTCTTGGTGGTGGTCATGGACTGGACCGACACCGGATGATCGCTGCCCACACCGACCGGGCCCACGGCCAGTTGACGCGTCCTGCGGCGCGGTGCGAGGACCGGCGGCGGACCGTCTGGCATGCCCAGACCGACGGGGATGGAGGAGGAGTCGTTCACAACAGGGCCTTCCGTAGGGTTGCCAGCCGGGTGCTCGCTGATCGGCGTCCGCCATTATCCGCGTTCCGGGGCGCGGGGGCGAGGGCAGGAGTCCGCGCGCTCATCCCGTCAGCAGTATGGGGTTGACGAAGTCCGCCGTGATGACGATGGCGGACACGCCGATCAGCAGCACGAACACGCCGATCGTCAGCGGCGCGAGCTTCTCGTAGTCGGCCGGCCCGCCCGGCGCCAGACCGCGGAGTCGTCTCAGTGCGTCCCGGATCTTCTCGTAGAACACCACCGCGATGTGCCCACCGTCGAACGGGGTGAGCGGGACGAGGTTGAACGCCCCGAGGAACAGGTTCAGCCCGGCGAGGAAGAGCAGGAAGAGCCACCAGGCACCCTGTTCTGCCGCCTGGCCGCCGATGTGGCTCGCGCCGACGACCGAGACGGGCGAGTCCTCGGCCCGCTCGGCACCGAAGATCGACGCCGCCACCGCCGGGATCTTGGACGGGAACGAGATGAGCCCGTCGATCGTGGCCTCGATCATCTCCCCGGTGAAGACGAAGGTCGCCGGGATGGCTCCGAGCGCATCGTAGGTGTGGACCGACTGATAGGCGGGGTCGTCGAGGATCTCCCGCGGGATCCCGTCCTCGGACAGCCGGACTCCCAGTGCCCCCCTCGCCTGCCCGCCCTCGGAGGACGAGGTCAGGCTCGCCGTCGTCGTCAGTGTGTCCCCCGCCCTGTCCACCGTCACCGGCACGGTCTGGCCGGGACGCGCGGAGACCACCTCGGACAGGTCGGACCAACTGTTCACGGGCTGCCCGTCCACGGATGTGATCCGGTCGCCGGGCAGGATCCCCGCCTCACCCGCGGGGCCGACCCCGACCCCGCACCGATCCGCCGCCGCGCAGGTGTCGCCCACCACCGCAGCGACCCGGTCGGTCGGGATCGGCTGGACGTCCCTGTTGACCAGACCCCACCCCAGGGCCACCGTGTAGAAGAGCGCGATCGCCAGGACGATGTTCATGACGGGGCCGGCCAGCAGGACCGCCACACGCTTCCACCAGGCCTGACGCCACATGGCCTTCGGTTCGTCCTCCGGCGCGAGTTCGTCGTACGCGGTCATCCCGGCGATGTCGCAGAACCCGCCCAGCGGGACCGCCTTGAGGCCGTACTCGATCCCGCCACGGCGCACGGACCACAGCGTCGGCCCGAAACCGACGAAGAATCGACGGACCTTCATGCCCGACCACTGCGCCACCCTCATGTGCCCGTACTCGTGGAGCACGATCGACACCATGATCCCTAGTGCGAAGAGCACGATCCCGAGGACCATCACGGCTCAGCCCTCCCGACCCGCGACGAGGGCGGCGGCGTGCCGCCGCGCCCAGGATTCCGCCGCCGTCACGTCGTCCAGATCCCGGGGATCGGATGACCACTCGTCCGCCGCCCCGACCGTCTCCGCCACCACGTCGACGATCTCGGTGAAGCCGATCCGGCCGTCGAGGAAGGCCGGCGCGGCCTCCTCGTTGGCGGCGTTGAACACCGCCGTCCGCAGGCCCCCCGCCGATCCCGCCGCGCGGGCCACGGAGATCGCCGGGAACGTCTGCTCGTCCACGGGCTCGAACGTCCAGGTGTGTGAGGCGGAGAAATCCAGGGGGGTCGTGGCCCCGGGGATCCGGTCCGGCCACCCGAGGGACAGCGCGATGGGCAACTTCATCGAGGGAGGAGAGGCCTTGGCGATCGTGGCACCGTCGACGAAGGTCACGGCCGAATGCACCACCGACTGCGGGTGGACGGTCACCTCGATCTTGTCGTAGGGCACCCCGAACAGCAGATGCGCCTCGATGAGCTCGAGAGCCTTGTTGACCAGGGTGGCCGAGTTGAGCGTGATCATCCGCCCCATCGCCCAGGTGGGGTGCTGCAGCGCCTGCTCCGCGGTGACGTCCGCGAGCTGCGCGCGCGTCCTGCCCCGGAACGGGCCTCCGGACGCGGTGAGCACCAGTCCCGCGACCTCGTCCGCCGTGCCCGAGCGCAGGCACTGCGCCATGGCCGAGTGCTCCGAGTCCACGGGCACCAGCTGCCCCGGCGCGGCGGC
>NZ_JAALDW010000224.1:0-1881 GCF_014145055.1 Dietzia sp. DQ11-38-2 | reverse complement strand
AGGCCGGCGGGCCGCGGCGTGCGCCCGGGTCGTCAGCCGTGACCCGGCTGCGGCAGATCCGCGGTGAGGTGACGGAACGCGTGGAGATTGCGCAGCGGCTCACCGCGCGAGACGCGCCACTCCCACTCCCGGCGGATCGAGGTGTGGAACCCGATCTCGAGCAGGATGTTGAAGTCGTGATCCGCGGCCTCGAGCACCTGGCCCAGCACGCGGTCGAGCTCCTCCTCGGTCACCGCCACGAGCGGCATCCGGCCCACCAGATAGATGTCACCGTTGTTGTCCAGCGTGTACGCCACCTGGTACAGGCGCCGGTTGCGTCGCAGCAGGTACTTGTAGACCTTCTCGAAGTCCTCGTCGGGCTTGCGGCAGACGAACGCCTCGATCCGCACGCTCTCCCGGTTCACCGTCAGGTGGCAGGCGGTCTTGAGGCGCTTCTCCCCCGGCAGCTGCACCACGAAGACCCGGCCGTCGGCCAACGTCGACTCGATGTCCCGCTCCACGAGGAAGTCGCGGATCAACTCCAGGGTCGGGCCGTCGACCTCGTCGGCGCCGCGAGGCGCAGCCCCGCTGCCCTCGTCCATGCGCTTGTTCTCGGTGGGGTCGATCATCGTGGCTCCTTCGGTTCGACTCCCCTGTACTCGTGAGCGGTTCGTCGCGGGGGGAGGTTCGGACGGGGCGCTCCACCGGCGGGCGCCCCGGGGTGTCAGGAGGCGGTGGCCGCCTCTCGCCGGGCCCGGTGAGCGGCCACCGTGCCCGCGTACGAGGCGAGAAGTCCATCGGCGGTGGAATCCCAGGAGAACCGGGAGGCGTGAACCGGGGCGGCCCGCGACATGGACAGGCGGCGCTCGTCGTCGTCGAGCAGTCCCACCAACGTGGCCGCCCACTCGCGCGGGTCGTGACCGACCACGGTGATCCCCGTGCGGCCGTGATCGACCGCCGTGGGCAGACCGCCCACAGCCGCCGCCACCACCGGCGTCCCGCAGGCCTGCGCCTCCAGTGCCACGAGGCCGAAAGACTCCGAATACGACGGCACGGCCACCACGTCGGCGGCGCGGTACACGTCCACGAGTTCCGCGGGTGGCCGCGGCGCGAGGAAACTCACCCGGTCGGCCACGCCCAGCTCGTCGGCCAGGTCCATGAGTGAACGGGGGCGCTCCAGCCCCGACCCGCTGGGCCCGCCCACCACCATCAGACGCACGTCCCGGTGCGGCTGCTCCCGCACGATCTCGGCCAGTGCACGGACGATCACATCGGGGGCCTTGAGCGGCTGGATCCGGCCGACGAACGCGATCACCTCGGACCGCTGCCCCAGCCCCAACGCCCGGCGGGCCCGCTCTGTGCCGCGCTGCGTCCCGGGGGTGTACTGCTCGAGGTCGGCGCCCGGGGGCACCACGTCGATGTGGGCGGGGTCGGCGTCGTAGTAGCCCACGAGTTCGTCGCGCTCGCCGGTGGTGTTGACCACGAGGCGGTGCGCGGAGTCCACGATCTGCTGCTCGCCGATGCGCCGGGACTCAGGCTCCGGGACGTCACCGTCGGCGAGGACCGCGTTCTTCACCTCCGCCAGGGTGTGCGCCGTGTGCACCAGGGGCACGCCCCAGTGCTCGGAGGCCACCAGACCGGCCTGCCCGGACAGCCAGTAGTGGGAGTGGATGAGGTCGTAGTGCCCGGGTGCATGACCGGCCTCCGCCCGCATCACACCGGCCACGAATGGGCAGAGCTGCGTGGGCAGGTCCTCCTTGCACAGGCCCTCGAACGGCCCCGCCACGATGTTGCGCACCAGCACGCCGTCGCCGGCCTGCTCGACCGGCGGCTGCGAGGAATGGGTGGCGCGGGTGAAGACCTCGACCTCCACGCCCCGGCGGGCCAGCCGACGGGCGGTCT
>NZ_JAALDW010000022.1:0-7420 GCF_014145055.1 Dietzia sp. DQ11-38-2 | reverse complement strand
AGCTCGCCGAGCAGCCTGCGGACCAGTTCGCAGGCCCGCGCACACGCCTCCGGTTCGGAGCCGTGAACCGACGGCAGTGCCACCAGCTCGGCGAGGTCGGTGCGGGCGCGACCGAGCTGCGTGACGACCGCGTCGGCGAGTGGGGTCAGGGACGGGTGTGGGGCCCGGAACGGAGTGGAGGCGGACATGGGGGCCAGCCTAGTTCCGCCGTCCGACCCCGCTCCCGCCGTACGAGCCCGCTCCCGCCGGAGGCCGCACCGCCCGAAGATGAACAACTCGCGACCAACATGAACGGAAGATGAACCAGGAATGAAGTACAGTATCCGTCATGACCTACGTGATCGTCGTCACCCCAGCTGACCCGGCCTGTCGCGACGCGGCCCACCTCGATGATCTCCCCGCCCACGTCCGGGCTGATCTCCTCGAGCTCCGCGACCAGGTCAGTACTCGCTTCCCCGAGGCGGACGCGGTGGGTGAGACCGGTGCGCTCACCCGGCGGCCGCACATCGACGGCGTCGGCGTGGTGATCCATCCCGGGGTGATCACCCGGCCCCTGGTGGTCAACGCGGTGATGCGGTACGCGGCCCCCCACCAACTGCTGGTGACCACTCCGGAACTCGGGCTGGTGGCCGATCCGCGCGTGCGGATCGACATCGACGTCCACCGCCGGCCCACCACCGCCGGCGCCGGCATCACCGACCACGCCGTGCGCGGTCGGCCGCACGGGACCCTGCCGTGGGTGACGCACGAACTGTTGGAGCAGCTGGTGCGCGCGCTGGAGGTGGAGGGGGACCGGCTCGAGCTGGACGTCGACGAGGACCGGTGGTTCCGATACGAGCGCGCCGGGGACGCCCTGCGCATCCAGGTGGCCGACGGGCCCGGGGTCCCGCTCGTCGGCCGGACCCTCGAACTCGGAGAGGTCGAGGCCGCGGCCTCGACCGGGTGGGCCTGGGCGCGGGGTGACCGCAGTTGGCTCGGTGAGGTGCCGGGCGCCCCGATGGCCGAGGAGGTCACGGCGGCCTGAGCCGTCCGAGTAACGCCAGGTCGGCCTGGTTCAGACCGAGTTGTCGTAGCGCAGGGACGCCACCACGGCATCGATCGTCGCCTCCGGCTGGACCCCCGGCTCGTCCTCGTCGGACATCAGGACGAACACGATCGAGGCGGGGGATCCGTCCGTCCCTCTGGTCGACACCGCGATCGTGTCGAACCGGATGGTCGGCGGGGTGCAGGAGTCGCGGGGTGGCCGGACCGCGCCTCGGAGCGAGACGTACCAGGCGGGAACCCCCGAGACGCCGATGCTGCGGGCCTCGGGCACGGGGACGTCCGCACCGTTCCTGGTGAAGCGACGGTCGATCGAGTCCGCCATGGCCCGCGAGGCGGACTCGGCCTGCTCGCGCGCGTCGCCCGGGAGCATCGTGCTGATGCCGGACAGGGTGCGGAACGACAGCCCTGACGCGGCGCAATAGCCGCGGTCGGCGATCGCGTTGGCGGTGGTGACGTACCCCGAGCCCCAGTCCGACCCCGGGTCCTGCGGGACGTCCGTGTCACCCGGCGCGGGTGCGCCGAACGGGTCGCCCACCTCCCAGTCGGGTGGGACCGAGTAGACCAGTCCGGTCGGACTGCGCACGTCCTGCCATCCGCCGGGCGGCGGGCCCGCGGCCAGGGTGGGGCCGGGCTCCTCGCGGTCGGGGGTGTCGGGGTCCGGGCCGTCAGTCCAGATCGCGCACCCGGTGAGCGTCGCCGTGAGGCAGCCCGCGAGGACCGTCGAGATCCCGGCCCGGACCCCTGCGGCGACGCCCACCCCGGACATGCGGGTCAGCCCTGCTCGACGAGGGCCTTGATCCGCTTCAGGGAGGTCGACACGCCCCTGTCCATCTCCTTGGTGAACGAGGGCTGACCGCCGAAGAGCTTCTCGGTGAGGAACGTCGAGATGAACGTCAGTCCGCTCGGGACCTCGCGACGCTCGGTGAGCCGGGTTCGGCCTCCCGGGAGGGAGTCGAGCTCGAAGACCCAGACGGTGGTGTTCTCGGTGATGCGGTTGGCGAACCGGCGGCCGGGTTCGAACTCCACGACCCGGCTGGTGGTGGGCCAGAAGAGCGGACCACGCCTGTTGATGTTGAGTGCTCGCGTACCGGCGGTCGTGCGACCACCGAGTGCGACGACCTTGTACGCCTGGGTGCTCCACTGCGGTGCGTTGCGGACCTCGGAGACGACCTCCCAGACCCGGGCGGGTGGGGCGTCGATCTCGATCGAGTTCTCGATGGTGCCGACGGGCGCGGACTCGGGGGACATGGGTGGCCTTCCGACGGGGATGGGGCGGGATCGCGTCTCGATGGTAGGGGACCGGGCACCGGCGCGCGTGTCGTTCGCCCGTCGCGAACAGTGCCCCGGGCCCTTTGCACTCGTCGGGGGCGAGTGCTAGAAAAGCGCTTGGCACTCGGCTACCCTGAGTGCCAGCAACACCTGAACTGAGGTCGCAAGGTGAGGCGCGGATCTGACACGGTCCGCACCGTCCGTCGCGGGCGCCGACGCCGACCACATACGTGTCACCCCACACCCGGAGGATGATTCACCCAATGGCAAAGATGATCGCGTTCGATGAAGAGGCCCGCCGCGGCTTGGAGAGCGGTCTCAACCAGCTCGCCGACGCCGTGAAGGTCACGCTCGGCCCCAAGGGGCGCAACGTCGTGCTGGAGAAGAAGTGGGGTGCCCCCACGATCACCAACGACGGCGTCTCCATCGCCAAGGAGATCGAGCTCGAGGACCCGTACGAGAAGATCGGTGCGGAGCTCGTCAAGGAGGTCGCCAAGAAGACCGACGACGTCGCGGGCGACGGCACCACCACCGCCACCGTCCTGGCCCAGGCACTCGTGCGCGAGGGCCTGCGCAACGTGGCCGCCGGTGCCAACCCCATGGGCATCAAGCGCGGGATCGAGAAGGCCGTCGAGGCCGTCACCGCGCACCTGATCGACTCCGCCAAGGAGATCGAGACCAAGGAGCAGATCGCCGCGACCGCCGGCATCTCCGCCGCCGACCCGGCGATCGGCGAGCTCATCGCGCAGGCGATGGACAAGGTCGGCAAGGAGGGCGTGATCACGGTCGAGGAGTCCCAGACCTTCGGCCTGGATCTCGAGCTCACCGAGGGTATGCGCTTCGACAAGGGCTACATCTCGCAGTACTTCATGACGGATCCCGAGCGCCAGGAGGCGGTCATGGAGGATCCGTACGTCCTGCTGGTCTCGGGCAAGGTCTCCACCGTCAAGGACCTCCTCCCGCTGCTGGAGAAGGTCATCGGCGAGGGCAAGTCCCTGCTCATCATCGCCGAGGACGTCGAGGGTGAGGCGCTGTCCACCCTCGTCGTCAACAAGATCCGCGGAACCTTCAAGTCCGTCGCCGTGAAGGCTCCGGGCTTCGGCGACCGGCGCAAGGCCATGCTGCAGGACATCGCGATCCTCACCGGCGGGCAGGTCATCTCCGAGGAGGTCGGCCTCTCGCTCGAGACCGCTGACATCTCGATGCTCGGCAAGGCGCGCAAGGTCGTCGTGACCAAGGACGAGACCACCATCGTCGAGGGCTCGGGAGACCAGGCCCAGATCGAGGGACGGGTCAACCAGATCCGCGCCGAGATCGAGAACTCCGACTCGGATTACGATCGGGAGAAGCTCCAGGAGCGTCTCGCGAAGCTCGCCGGCGGCGTCGCCGTGATCAAGGCGGGCGCCGCCACCGAGGTCGAGCTCAAGGAGCGCAAGCACCGCATCGAGGACGCGGTCCGCAACGCCAAGGCCGCGGTCGAGGAGGGCATCGTCGCCGGCGGCGGCGTCGCCCTGGTCAAGTCCGAGGTCGCCGTCGACGGCCTGTCCCTCGAGGGCGAGGAGGCCACCGGCGCGAAGATCGTCAAGTTCGCGCTGAGCGCCCCGCTCAAGCAGATCGCCTTCAACGCCGGCCTCGAGCCCGGCGTCGTGGCGGAGAAGGTCCGCAGCCTCCCGGGTGCCCAGGGCCTCAACGCGGCCACCGGCGAGTACCAGGACCTGCTGGAGGCCGGCATCAACGACCCGGTCAAGGTGACCCGCTCCGCGCTGCAGAACGCCGCCTCCATCGCGGCGCTCTTCCTCACCACGGAGGCCGTCGTGGCCGACAAGCCCGAGCCCGCCGCGCCCGCGATGCCGGGTGGCGACGAGATGGGTGGCATGGGCTTCTAGTCCAGCCCGACCACGCAGTGGGGCCGTGGCCCGCACCGGAGAGTCTTTCCGGTGCGGGCCACGGCCTTTCCCTCATTTCGCGAACCCCGCCCGGGCCTGCTCGCCCCCACCTCGTCCGTGGTGGCGCACACACCACTTCCGTGGCGGGACGTAACACGGACGTCATCTATCGGGCTTCGCGTAAAGAGCCTGTGATCTGCGGTTAAGGTGCGGTTTCGTCCATTGTGATGGACATGTGTCTCTTTTTAGAGTCGCTGTCAGGCGCCTCAGAGGGCGCCGTGAGCGCACGAGAACGGAGAACACCATGCCCGACTTCGGTCAGCTGTCAGACCTCTTCGGAGGGATCACCGACATCCTCGGAGCCGTCGTCACATTCACCGGGTCGCTGGGAGGCGAGGGGGGCATGAACGACTTCTTCGATGCACTGTCGAGCATCAGCGCCGACTGATCCCGCCGGCCGATCCCAGAGTCACCTTCTCCAGAGACACACACCCAGCAGACCCAGGAGTGCACCATGTTCTTCCCCGAGTTCGGATCCCTCATCGGCGTCAGTGACGCCCTCGGCTTTGTCAACGACTTCCTCGGCGCGTTCGGAGACCTCTTCTCCGGCCTGGCCTACTTCACCGGAGGAGACTTCGAGGAGGCCCTCGCCGGCGGCTTCATGATGTGGTGACCTGAGCCTGCCGGGGGCGGCCATGCCCCCGGCACGAGGAGCGGCCCGCGCGATCTCCCTCGCGCGGGCCGCATTCGTGTGTGAGGAGGCCCGGAAAGTGGAGATGTCCCGGGGGTGAACAGCCCGTGCGCTCATGCCCTGGTGAGGAGAAGCTCACTCACCAGCGTATGCGCATTCATTTGAATGGTTTGCGCAGTTGAGAACGGATGTTAGGATTTCCTCGCATCCGTGATCTGGACCACTAAGGGTGGCCTCAGTTCGCCTCGTCGTCACCTCGGCGGGGGGGAGACGGACGTCACAATTGACATCAGAGTCGCTCAGATTACTCTGACTCTGGCCCCATGAGCCGGGGCACCACTTTCAAAGGGAGACACACATGCCTGACTTCAGCGCCATCAGCGCCGCCCTCACCGCGGTCAAGAACCTCATCGACGGCGTCGTCGGCTTCACCGGTTCGATCACGGGCGACGGCTTCATCGACGCGCTCGGCAGCCTCGGCGGGGACGACGTCTCCGCCTGACAGGCCCCGGCCGTAGCGCTCCGGCGCGAACGCCCCGGCTGCGGCGCACAGCAGCCGATCTCAGCATCATTCACTGATCCGGATCTCGCCGGATTGCAGCACTCAGGGAGAACATCATGGGCATCGATCTCGGTTCCATCGGCGACATCTTCGGCAAGGACGGCATCGTCGACCTCGCTGGCGGCCTTGTCGGCAACACCAACAACATCGTCAAGGGGATCGGCTACTTCCTCGGCGGCGACTTCCAGAAGGCCTTCGACGCCGGCTTCATGGCCTGAGTCTTTCGGCTGAACGGGATGGGGGCTCCGGGCTGTGCCCGGGGCCCTTTCTCGTGTCCCGATCGGTGTGGCGCCCAGGCCCGGGCCCCGAAGGTTGTATAGGAATTTGTTCATATCCGTAACAGCGGGCCGGCCGGCGTCGATAATGTTGACGTGAACCGCAAGGGTGGTCCCGCGGTTACCGACGGGCCGCCCGGGTATGGAATCCTCGGATAGGTGCCCCGCGGGCGCGAGACTCGGTCCTGCAGGCGCGCTTCCACCGGGAGTGTGCTTAGTGGGTCTTGTGTGACTACTGGGAATCGGGTTAGCTGTGCAGTGCGGGTCTGCCCGAGTCCGTCTGTGAACAACGAGAAGGTTAGGCGTCGGAATATGCGTTCAGTCAAGAGCGGTCGGTTGGGCACCAAGGTCGCTGCGGCGACCATCGCCGCGGCCATGGTCCCCGTCGTTGCCACGGGCACGGCCCAGGCACAGGGTGGAAACATCCAGTACACCAAGGCCACCGCCCAGAACAAGGTCGTCGAGACCCAGCTCCCCGACGGTCGACTGATCGTCTCGGTGTGGTCGGATAAGATGGCCATCGAGGTCCCGAACATCGTGCAGCGCCCGCGTGACGGGAACAACGGCGCGCCGGTGCTCTACCTCGTCAACGGCGCCGGTGGTGGAGAGGACTCGGCCACCTGGCAGGCGCAGTCGGACGTCCGGGCCTTCATGTCGGACAAGGACGTCTGGACCGTCACCCCGATCGGTGGAGCCTTCTCCTACTACACGGACTGGCAGCGCCACGACCCCAACGTCCAGACCCGCTACGCCCGCGAGACCGACCGCCCGATGGCGTTCGAGACCTACCTCGCCCAGGAGCTCCCGACCCTCTTCGAGGGCCGGTACGGCGGCAACTACCCGAACCGCAAGCGCAGCCTCGCCGCGATCTCCATGACCGCCACATCGGTCCTGACGATCGCCCAGAACCACCCCGGCCGGTTCCAGGCCATCGGCTCGTACTCGGGATGTGCCGAGACCTCGACCCCGATCGGCTACCAGTTCATCAATATCGTCACCGGCATGCGTGGCGGGGCGAACCTCGACAACATGTGGGGGCCCTACCCCGGTCCGGGCTGGGTGGCCAACGACCCGGTCGCCCAGGCGCCCAAGTTCGTCGCCCAGCGCGACAACGGCACCCTTCCGGCCATGTTCATCTCCACCGGCAACGGCCTGCCCGGGCCGCACGAATCCCTGGAGAACTGGCGCCTGCGCAACAGCATCCCGGCTCTGGCCAACCAGGCGATCGTCGGCGGCATCATCGAGGCGGCCACGCAGTACTGCACGGCCAACCTCGCACGCCGGTTCGCCGAGCTGCAGATCCCGGCCCAGTTCGACTTCGCGCCCAACGGCACGCACTCGTGGGGCTACTGGCAGGACGACCTCAAGCAGTCCTGGCCGATGATGGCCCAGGCGATGAACGCGCGCTACGGCCCGATCTGATCGGCTGACGCGCCCGGCGACCTCGGGTCCCGGAACCGACGGACCCCGCCCCACCACCACGGTGGAGCGGGGTCCGTCCTCATGTGTCGAGGCGGTGCGCCGGGCCGGCGCACGCAGGGCGCCGGGCCGGCGCCCGCCGCGGACGACGTCGTGAGACCACCCCCCTGGGGTGAGCTCCGGAGGTGGCCCACTGGCAAACTGTACGCATGACCAAGACGGACGACCCGCGCCGTACCGAGCTTCGCCACACCGATGGCAGCACGAGCCCGCA
>NZ_JAALDW010000223.1:0-8017 GCF_014145055.1 Dietzia sp. DQ11-38-2 | reverse complement strand
CGGACTCCGAGGTCGTCGCGGCGCTGCGGGCCGCGGAATCGGACCCGGCCGGCCTCACCGACGACCAGTACCTCGCCCTGGCCACGGCCACGGGGGACGGGCTGGCCGCCGTGGCCGGACTCGCCGACCGGATCCGCGCGGACGTGGTGGGGGAGACGGTGACCTACGTCGTCAACCGGAACATCAACTTCTCCAACATCTGCTACACGGGGTGCCGGTTCTGTGCGTTCGCCCAGCGCAAGGGGGACGCGGACGCGTTCTCGCTCTCGGCCGCCGAGGTGGCCGACCGCGCGTACGAGGCGTACGTCTCCGGGGCGTCCGAGGTCTGCATGCAGGGCGGGATCGACCCGGACCTGCCGGTCACCGGGTACGCCGACCTCGTCCGCGCGGTCAAGGAGCGGGTGCCGTCCATGCACGTCCACGCGTTCAGCCCGATGGAGATCTCGAACGGGGCGGCCCGGTCCGGGGTGGGGGTCAGGGAGTGGCTCACCGAGTTGCGGGCGGCCGGTCTGGACACCATCCCGGGGACGGCGGCGGAGATCCTCGATGACGAGGTCCGCTGGGTGCTGACGAAGGGCAAACTCCCGGCCTCCGAATGGATCGACATCGTCACCACCGCACACGAGGTGGGACTGCGATCGAGCTCCACCATGATGTACGGCCACGTGGACACGCCGCGGCACTGGGTGGCGCACCTGCGCACGCTGAGGGGGATCCAGGACCGGACCGGCGGGTTCACCGAGTTCGTCCCCCTGCCTTTCGTGCACCGCAGCGCCCCGCTCTACCTGGCGGGCGCGTCCCGGCCGGGTCCGACTCGCCAGGAGAACGTCGCGGTCCACGCGCTGGCCCGGATCATGTTGCACGGCGCCGTCGACAACGTCCAGACCAGCTGGGTCAAGCTCGGGGTCGCGGGCACTCGCACCATGTTGCGCGCGGGCGCCAACGACCTCGGCGGCACCCTCATGGAGGAGACGATCTCCCGGATGGCCGGGGCGGAGAACGGGTCGGCCAAGACCCCGGAGGAGATCGCGGAGATCGCCACCGGTATCGGACGGCCCGTGCGGCGCAGGGACACCGTCTACGGCCCGGCTCCCACCCAGATCCCCGTGACCGTCGTCACATAGCGCGACCGGCTTCGGGGCGGCGTGGTCGCGCGCACGGGGTGTGACATACGATGCAGGCCATACCGCTATGAGGAAGGTGGCCGACGTGACCTACACGATCGCAGAGCCGTGCGTCGACGTGATGGACAAGTCCTGCGTCGAGGAGTGTCCGGTCGACTGCATCTACGAGGGTGGACGGATGCTGTACATCCATCCCGACGAGTGTGTCGACTGCGGCGCGTGTGAACCCGTGTGCCCGGTGGAGGCCATTTTCTACGAGGACGACACCCCGGAGGAGTGGTCCGAGTACAACACCGCGAACGTCGACTTCTTCGTGGAGCTGGGATCCCCGGGTGGCGCGGCCAAGGTGGGCAAGATCGACTACGACCACCCGTTCATCAAGGCGCTGCCCCCCATGAACCAGGAGTGACCTCGGTCGTGTCGCGCCCGGAGCGCCGTCCTCCCGCGCGCGCACTCCCCGTGTTCCCGTGGGACACCCTCGCCGAGGCGAGGACCCTCGCCTCGGCGCACCCCGACGGCCTGGTCGACCTCACCGTGGGCACCCCGGTCGATCCGGTCGCCCCGGTGATCCGCGAGGCGCTCGATGCCGGATCCGACGAACCGGGGTACCCGACCACCGTCGGGACACCGGAGTTGCGGACGGCTGCCGCCGACGCCCTCGCCAGGCGCTACGGTGTCACCGGGCTGGACGCCGGCTCGGTACTGCCCGCCATCGGCACCAAGGAACTCATCGCGGGGCTGCCCACACAACTCGGACTCGGTCCGGGGCACACGGTCGTCGTACCGGAGGTGGCCTATCCGACGTATGAGGTCGGCGCCCTGCTCGCGGGGGCGGCGGTCGTGCGTGCCGACTCGCTGACCCAGCTCGGCCCGTCGTCGCCCACCCTGCTCTACCTCAATTCGCCAGCGAACCCCAGCGGCCGGGTGCTCGGCGTGGACCACCTGCGCAAGGTGGTCGAGTGGGCCCGCGAACGCGGGGTGATCGTGGCCTCGGACGAGTGTTACCTCGGGTTGGTGTGGGAGGGGGAGGCGCCGTCGATCCTGGACCCGCGTGTCTGCGACGGCGATCACTCCGGCCTGCTGGCCCTGCACTCGCTGTCCAAGACCTCGAATCTCGCCTCGTATCGCGCGGGCTTCGTGGCGGGGGATCCGTCGCTCGTGGCGGAGCTGCTGGCGGTCCGCAAACATGCCGGCCTGATGATGCCCCTGCCCGTCCAGAACGCCATGACCGCGGCGCTTCGGGATGACGCGCACGAGGCCGAGCAGCGCGAGCGCTACCGGGCCCGGCGCGAGCTCCTGCTCCCGGCCGTGGAGGCCGCCGGATTCCGGGTGGATCACTCGCAGGCCGGGCTGTATGTCTGGGCGACGCGGGACGAGCCCTGCCGCGAGACGGTGGACTGGTTCGCCCGGCGCGGTCTGCTCGTGGCGCCCGGCGAGTTCTACGGCTCCGCGGGTGCCCGCCACGTCCGCATCGCCCTCACGGCCACCGACGCCACGGTGGCCGAGGCGGTACGCCGGCTGGCCTGAGGTCACCGAGACCCGGCCGGCGCCCGCCGATGTGGGATACCGGACGCGGATGTCCGCCCGCGAGTCAGTCGTTGGCGTGGAGCGCGTCGTTGAGTTCCACGCCCTCCTTCTTCCACGGCACGGCCTCGACCGCGCCGGAGACGGAGTTGCGACGGAAGAGCAGGTTGTCCATCCCGGAGAGCCGGCCGGCCTTGACGGGCTCGCGGTCGGCCCAGGCGCCCGCCCGGACGTCCACCTTCGTGCCGGCGGTGACGTAGAGCCCGGCCTCGACCACGCAGTCGTCACCGAGGGAGATCCCTATCCCGGAGTTGGCTCCCAGCAGGCACCGTTCGCCTATCGAGATGGTCTCCTTGCCGCCGCCGGAGAGCGTCCCCATGATCGACGCGCCACCGCCGACGTCGGAGTCGGCGCCGACCACGACCCCGGCCGAGATGCGGCCCTCGACCATCGACGGCCCGAGGGTGCCGGCGTTGAAGTTGACGAAGCCCTCGTGCATGACGGTCGTCCCCTCCGCCAGGTGGGCTCCCAGCCGGACGCGGTCGGCGTCGGCGATCCGCACCCCGGACGGGACCACGTAGTCCACCATGCGCGGGAACTTGTCGATGCCGAACACCGTGACCGGTCCGCGGGCGCGGAGCTTGGCGCGGACGAGCTCGAAGCCCGGGACCGCACAGGGGCCGAAGTTGGTCCACACCACGTTGCTCAGGGTCCCGAAGAGGCCGTCCATGTTCGCGTAGTGGGGCTTGATGAGGCGGTGGCTGATCAGGTGGAGCCGGAGGTACGCGTCGTACGCGTCGGTCGGGGCCTGCGTGAGGTCGCCGATCTCCACGCGGACCGCGACCCGCTCGACACCGCGGTCGGCATCGGGTCCTGTCAGGGGGGCGAGCTCGGCGGGGACCTCGTCGCCCGAGAGGATCCGGTGGCCCCCCTCGGAGGCCGCACCGAGCTCCGGCGCGGGATACCACACGTCGAGAACGGTGTGATCGGACGTCAGGGTGGCGATTCCGGTGGCTACGGCTCCGTGTGCACTCATACCCCGATGCTAGCGGTCGGCCCCGGCGCACAACGGTGACGGGCATCTAAGGTGGACGCCGTGACCGCCGCCCTCGATCTGACCGCAGACCCGGTCGACCTCGCCCGTGCGCTCGTCGACATCCCCAGCCCCTCCCGGGCGGAAGCGGCGATCGCCGGCGCCGTCCACACCGCGCTCGAGGAGGTGGTCGCCGGTTTCACCGGACCGGCCGCCGGGCGGACCGAACTGATCCGTGACGGCGACCGCGTCCTGGCCCGGACCACCAGGGGCCTGCCCACGCGCGTGGTGCTCGCGGGTCATCTCGACACCGTCCCGGTGGCGGACAACGTGCCGTCCACGATCACCGGAGAGGGCGACGATCTGGTCCTGCACGGGTGCGGGGCGGTCGACATGAAGTCCGGGGACGCGGTGTTCCTCCACCTGTTCGCGACCCTCGCGGACTCTGCCGCGCTCGCGCACGATCTCACCCTCGTCCTCTACGACTGCGAGGAGATCGAGGCCACCGCCAACGGCCTGGGGTTCCTCGAACGGAGCCACCTGGACTGGCTCCGTGGGGACGTGGCGATTCTCGGTGAGCCCACCGGTGGCCAGATCGAGGCGGGCTGTCAGGGGACCTGCCGTCTACGGATCCACACCCGCGGCACCCGGGCCCACTCGGCGCGGAGCTGGTTGGGCGACAACGCCGTGCACCGACTAGCCCCACTGTTGGCGGCGCTCGAGTCGTACGAGCCGCGCTCGGTGGACATCGACGGATGCGTGTACAGGGAGGGGCTGCAGGCCGTGCGGATGTCCGCAGGCGTGGCCGGCAACACCGTTCCGGACGAGGCATGGCTCGACGTCAACTTCCGGTTCGCCCCGGACCGGGACCCCGATGCGGCGCTCACGCACGCTCTCGAGGCGCTCGGGCTGACCCGGTCCGGGCGCATCCCGACGGGCGAGGATCCGCCGAGCGAGCCCGGTGAGTACTGGGAACTGACCGACATGTCCCCCGGGGCCCTGCCGGGTCTCGCGGCCCCGGCGGCGGCCGACCTCGTGCGTGCGGCGGGTGGGCGGGTGCGGGCGAAGTACGGGTGGACCGACGTGTCACGGTTCGCTGCTCTGGGCGTTCCCGCGGTCAACCTCGGTCCGGGCGATCCCGGGTTGGCACACACCCGGGAGGAACACTGCCCGGCCACCCAGATCACCGCGGTGACCGGGATGCTCCGCGCCTACCTCACCGCATCGGACTGAACCCCGGAGCCGACTGAACCCCGGAGCCGACACGAGCCCGGAGCCGACACGATCCGGGCCTCCGAACCCGGGCCGACCACTGTAGGAGATGTGACCCTGATGGCACAGAACGATCCGGTACACCTGCGCGGCCCGCTCCTCCTGCGACGGGACAGGGGCGGCGATCGCACGACCACGGACCAGCGGCTGCTGGACAAGAATCAGGACACCGACTGGTTGCACACCGACCCGTGGCGGGTCCTGCGCATCCAGAGCGAGTTCGTCAACGGGTTCGGCGCACTCGCGGAGCTCTCCGACGCGGTGAGTGTCTTCGGTTCGGCACGGACGCGCCCGGGCGATCCCGCCTACGAGCAGGCGGTGGAACTGGGTCGTGCCCTCGCCGAGGCGGGGTATGCCGTCGTGACCGGTGGTGGACCCGGTCAGATGGAGGCGGCGAACAAGGGCGCCTGGGAGGCGAACGGCGAGTCCGTGGGTCTGGGGATCGAGCTGCCCATGGAGCAGGGAATCAACCGCTGGGTCGACCTCGGCCTGCACTTTCGCTACTTCTTCGTCCGCAAGACGATGTTCGTCAAGTACACGCAGGCCTTCGTGTGCACCCCGGGCGGTTTCGGCACCCTCGATGAGTTCTTCGAAGCGATCACCCTGGTCCAGACGGACAAGATCACCCGGTTCCCGATCGTGCTGCTGGGCGTCGACTTCTGGGCACCTCTGGTGGAATGGATCCGGGGCACCCTCGTCGAGCAGGGCATGGTCTCGGCGTCCGATCTCGATCTGTTCCTGGTCACGGATTCCGTCGACGAGGCCGTCCAGTACATCCGCCGGGCGCACCATCAGGCCGCGCTGACCGCAGAGCAGCGGGAAGACCTCTTCGGCGAGGAGCACCGGGGAGTCGAACGATGAGGGCCCCTGTGCCCGGGCGCAGGGTCTGCGTCTACTGCGCCTCCTCGTCGTACGACCCCGAGCTGCTGGGGATCGCCACCGAAGTGGGTGCGGCTATCGCCCGCCGCGGGTGGTCCCTGGTCTCCGGTGGAGGTCACGTGTCGATGATGGGTGCGGTCGCGGAGGCGGCGCGGGACGGCGGAGCCAGAACCGTCGGTGTCATCCCTGAAGGGCTGCGAGTGCGGGAGGTGGCCGACACCGCCGCGGACGAGTTGGTGGTGGTGACCACCATGCGGGAGCGCAAGCGCGAGATGGAGGAGCGCTCCGACGCGTTCCTCACCCTGCCCGGGGGGATCGGGACGATGGAGGAGATGTTCGAGATGTGGACGTCCGCGTCGCTCGGTTTCCACCACAAGCCGGTGGTGCTGTACGACCCGATCGGCTTCTACCGGCCGTTGCTGGACTGGGTCGGGGGCCTCGTCGAGTCGGGACTGGTCTCGCCTCAGGCGTTCGACCACCTCGTGGTCCGCGATGAGGTGGAGGCAGCCCTCGACGCCTGCGGAGGGCGTCGATGACCGGACCGACCTCGGCCCCCTCACCCTCGAACTGGAAGCCCACGCTCTGCGGGCACCCGGTACCCGTCGACCGGCCCCTGGTGATGGCGATCGTCAATCGCACCCCCGACTCCTTCTATGACCGTGGAGCGAACTTCACCGACGCGGCGGCGATGGAGCGGGTCGATCGGTGCGTGGCGGACGGCGCGGACATCCTCGACATCGGTGGGGTCAAGGCGGGGCCAGGTGAGCTCGTCGACGCCCGTGAGGAGGTGCGTCGGGTCGTCCCCTTCGTCGAGACGGTGCGGGACAGGTACCCCGACGCCGTGCTCTCCGTCGACACCTGGCGTGGGTCGGTCGCCAGGAAGGCCCTCGCCGCCGGCGCCGATCTGGTCAACGACACGTGGGCCGGACACGATCCCGAGGTCCTGGCCGCAGCCGGTGAGGTGGGGGCGGGGTTCGTGTGTTCCCATACCGGCGGCGCGATCCCGCGGACCCGTCCCTTCCGGGTCGGTTATCGCGATGTGGTCCTCGACGTGGTCTCGGAACTGTCGGCCGCCACTGAGCGGGCGATCGCCGCGGGCGTCCCGGCCGACGGGATCCTGATCGACCCCACCCACGATTTCGGGAAGAACACCTTCCACGGGTTGGAACTGCTGCGGCGACTGGACGAGATCGTCGCCCTGGGCCCCCCCGTCCTCATGGCTCTGAGCAACAAGGATTTCATCGGCGAGACCCTGGACGCGGGTATCGACGACAGGGCCGAGGGCACTCTGGCCGCGACCGCCGTCGCGGCGATGATGGGTGCCCGCGTGTTCCGCACCCACGACGTGCTCGCGACCCGTAGGGCGGTGGAGATGGTGGCCTCCATTTCGGGGACCCGCCCACCTGCGCGAACGGTCCGGGGCCTCGCCTGACCCGGCCTGGTCACCGCCGCCGACGCCGCGGCGGTTGTGCGAGACTGGGGGACCGGCCCGGACCAGAGGGGGATTCGCCCGCATGCTCACCGTCGTCGTCTACGTGGTGCTCACCCTGATCGTCGCCGCAGCGCTCTTCGCCCTGTCGGTCGTGGTCTTCGGCCGCTCCGAGCCACTGCCGGCCGTGGCGCGGGGCCACACGGTCACCTCGCTGCCGGAGGGCCCGCTCCGTGGAGACGATCTGCGATCGGTTCGGTTCGGGATGTCCGCACGCGGGTACACGATGTCGGAGGTCGACTGGGCACTGGAGGAGGCGGCCGCGGAGATCGACCGCCTCCGCGCGCGCCTCGACGGCGCGGGAAACGGCCCACAGCACTCGGACGCCGCGGGCCCAGAACGCGCTCCCGCGTCCGGGCCCGGTGTGACGCGCTAGAATCGCAGCATCCATTCAGCAACACCGCACGTGGGCGTGGTCGTCCTCACCGGACGCGGCCCACTGCCAAGGACGAAGGGAATCGACCTGATGGCGGCTATGAAGCCCAGGACCGGTGACGGACCGATGGAAGCGGCCAAGGAGGGCCGCGGGATCGTCATGCGCGTCCCTCTCGAGGGTGGCGGACGCCTCGTCGTGGAGTTGACCCCCGACGAGGCGAGGTCGCTCGGCGAGGAGCTGACCCAGGCCATCTCCTGATCGTCCTCTGCTCTGTCGACTCGACGCACCCGACCCACGTGGCGGGTGCGTCGAGTCGGTTA
>NZ_JAALDW010000222.1:0-3112 GCF_014145055.1 Dietzia sp. DQ11-38-2 | reverse complement strand
TCCCGACATCGCCCTGGCGACCTCCCGACTGGGCCGCACGAGTGGCGAGATCGACGTGACCGCGCCGTGGGAGCACCCCGACGCGCACCGGCTGGACGAGCAGAGCCTGGCCACCTGGCTGCGCCGCGGCGCGATCGGTTCCGGCGGCGTCGAGCTGGTCGAGGTCCTCCTCGGGTCGGCGTTCGGGGCGGCGGCGTCCGAGACCTCCGCGCTGTCCGCCCTGGCGTACATCGCGGGTGCGGGTGACGAGATCCACCGGGGCACGCTGGACCGGATGATCAGCGTGGCCGGCGGTGCCCAGGAATCCCGGTTCGTCGGCGGATCGCAGCTGATCTCGCAGCGCATGGCCGAGGGGTTGGGCGACGACGTCACCCTCGGCGCCCCGGTCCGGCGGATCGAGCACCACGCCACCGGGGTGACCGTCACCACCGACGCCGGGGCCTTCCACGGTGACCAGGTGATCGTCTCCGTCCCGCCCCACCTCGCAGCCGAGATCGAGTGGAGCCCCACGTTGCCCGCCCACCAGGACGCGCTGTTCCGCAGGATGACGTTCGGCACGCTCATGAAATGCGAGGCCGTCTACGAGCGCCCGTTCTGGCGGGAGGACGGGCTTTCGGGGCAGGGCGTCTTCCGTGGGGACGGTCACCCGGTGTGCTCGATGTTCGACAACACCCCGCCGAGCGGATCGCCCGGGATCCTCATGGGATTCGTGGGGGGCGCGGGGTGGCGGAGGTGGGCTCCGCGGTCCGCGAGGCAGCGGGGCGGAGCGGTGCTCCAGAGTTTCGCCCGGGTGGTCGGCCCCGCCGCACTGGCGCCCGTGGGGTACTTCGAGAAGGACTGGACCGCGGAGCGCTGGACCCGGGGTGGCCCGACCGCGGTCCTGGCTCCCGGCGTCCTCACCACGCTCGGGCGCTGGCGCGACCGGCCGCTCGGCGGCCCGCACAGCCGCGTGCACTGGGCCGGCGCCGAACACTCCGACTACTGGAACGGCTACATGGACGGCGCCGTCCGTTCCGGTCAGATGGCCGCCAGCGCCGCGATCGCACACTCAGGAGGACCATCGTGACCCGTCTGACCGTCTCCGTACAGCGGCGACTGGCCGCCCCGGTCGAGGACATCTGGGCCGTCATCGACGACACCGCCCGGTACGCCGAGTGGGTCGACGGTGTCCTGGAGGTCACCGCCCACCACGGGACGGCGACCGTCGGCGAGACCTACTCCGAGCACAACCGGACGCTCGGGCCGCTCACGACGCGGTCCGTGTGGACGGTCGGGACGATCGAACCGCACTCGCTCAGGGTGGACTCCGGGACCGGTTTCGCACCGCTGCACGACATGGTCAACACCTTCCGCTTCGAACCGATCGGCACCGCGGCCACCCTGATGACCTACAGGGTCGACTGCCGGGTCGGGCTCGGC
The DNA here is from genome assembly GCF_014145055.1 of Dietzia sp. DQ11-38-2. Lineage (NCBI taxonomy): Bacteria > Bacillati > Actinomycetota > Actinomycetes > Mycobacteriales > Dietziaceae > Dietzia > Dietzia sp. DQ11-38-2. The sequence goes on along the minus strand of NZ_JAALDW010000222.1, from coordinate 1,693 downwards.
CCCCTCGGTCATCTCCTCGCCCCCGTCCTCAGGTCGTCGCTCAGCGGCCAGTTCCGCCGGTCCATGGCCAGGCTCGAGGACGTGGTGCTCGCCGAACGCGGTATCGACCAGGCCGGTGGGTGATGACGACGACGGGGTCGCCCCGGGTGGGTGAGCAGGCGTCTCGGGGTCGCGAGGACGTCGCCGCGACCGCCCGGCGGCTGGCCGCCGAGGGCGTGCTCATCGGCACCGCCGGCAACGTCTCGGCCCGGGTCGGCGACGGACTGGTCGCCGTGACGGGCACCGGGGTGGTGCTGGCCGACTGTAGCGCCGACGACGTCACCGTGGTGGACGCGACCGGGGAGCATGTCGACGGCCGACTCGCGCCGACGTCCGAGCTCGGCCTCCACCTGGGCATCTACGCCCGCTCGCAGGCAGCGGCGGTCGTCCACACGCACGCCCCCTTCTCGACGGCCGTCGCCTGCGTGGCCGGGATGGACGCGCTGCCCGTGCTCCACTACCAGCAGCTGCTGCTGGGCGGGGAGATCCGGGTGGCTCCCTACGCCACGTTCGGCACCCCTGAGCTCGCCGACCTCGTCGTGGACGGCTTGCAGGACCGGCAGGCGGTCCTCATGGCCAACCACGGTTCGGTGGCGGTGGGATCCTCCCTCGACAAGGCCCTCGACAACGCGCTGCTGCTCGAGTGGCTGGCGGCCCTGCACGTGCGCGCGAGTGGGATGGGCACGCCGCGGCCCCTCACCGAGGCGCAGCAACACGACGCGGTCGTCCAGGCGATCACCCTCGAGTACGGAACCACCAAGGAGCTCCCGCAATGACCGACATCTCCTCCATGACCATCGCGACGGTCGGGGTACACGTCCTCGACGTCCACGCGATCGGGATCGACTCCATCCCGGAGGGCTCCGCAGGCGCCCTGGTGGACACCATCGCCTTCTCCCCGGCCGGAACCGCCGGGGGCACGGCAGTGGTGCTCAGCCGCCTGGGGGCCGGGGTCCGCAGCATCGGCGCGGTCGGTGCCGACGCCATTGGACGCACCCTGACGGCCCTGCTGAGCGACGAGGGCGTGGACACCGGTGGCCTCGTGACCAAGGCGGATGCGCAGACGTCGGCGTCGGTGATCCCCGTGCGGCCCAACGGGGACCGACCCGCGTGGCACTGCATCGGTGCGAACGGCGTGTTCACCCTCGACGACATCGACGACGCCGCGCTCGAGGGACTGACGCATCTACATCTGGGCGGGCCAGAGTTCCTGGGCGGCCCGGCGGCGGGCGAGCTGCTCTCCCGTGCCCGCGGGAAGGGGATCACCACATCGGTCGACGTGCTCGCCGACGGCGACCCGGGCATGCTCGAGTGGATCGCCGACGCCCTGCCGCACGTGGACTACCTGTTGCCCAACGATGACCAGGTTCGCGGCTTCACCGGCGCCGAGTCGCTGGCGGAGGGGGCGCGCATGCTGATCGAGCGAGGGGTGGCGTGCGTGGCCCTCACGGCGGGCGCCGACGGCGCACTCGTCGTCACGCCGGACGAGACCGTCGCGGTCCCCGCCTTCCCGATCGACGTCGTCGACACCACCGGCTGCGGGGACTCGTTCTCGGCCGGCTTCCTGGTGGGCCGCCACCTGGGGCGCGATTTGCGGGGATCCGCGGAGCTCGGCTGCGCGGTCGCGGCTCAGGTGGCCCAGGGCCTCGGCACC
>NZ_JAALDW010000221.1:0-1579 GCF_014145055.1 Dietzia sp. DQ11-38-2 | reverse complement strand
TGCCGATCCTCCGGGAGGTCTTCGGGCCCTGCGTCGACTACGCCGGATCGGTCCCGGAACTCGCACACCTGTTGGAGTCAGCACTGTCTGCCGATCCGGCGCGGGCCGGGGAGGGCCGTGCCCTGGCGGCCTCGCTCACCTGGGACGCGGCGGCCGCGGCGCACCTGCGGTTCTATGTCGACCACTCCGGCGGCCACCTCGGGCAGCCACCACCGGCGCAGATGAACGCCGACTGATCGGCCATCGGTACGCTAGCCGCATGCGCGAGACCCCAGACGCCCCGCACGACGACCCCGCGGGCGCCCCCGCCGAGCCGGTGACGATCGCCCCCTCGACGACCACCGACGCCGACGTCCAGCCCGGCCCCGTCTCGCGCGTGTTCACCGATCGGTGGATGGGCGTGCTGCTGACCGTCGGGTCGATCGTCGCCCTGGTGGCGTCGTTCCAGCTCAGCCTGGACAAGATCCGACTCCTGGAGAACCCGGACTTCGTTCCGGCCTGCAACTTCTCCATCCTGATGAGCTGCAAGAGCGTCATCAACTCCGAGCAGGGGGCGGTCTTCGGATTCCCCAACCCCTTCATCGGACTGGTGGGGTACGCGCTGCTCATCGCGATCGGCGTCGCCGCCGCGTCAGGGGTGCGCTTCCCGCGCTGGTACTGGGTGGGTGCGCTCCTCGGGCTGACCTTCGCCGCCGGGATGGTGCACTGGCTGGCGTACCAGTCCATCTTCTCCATCCAGGTGCTGTGCCCCTGGTGCATGGTCGTGTGGGCCATGACCATCCCGATGTTCTGGTACACCCTGCTCCACGTGCTGGCCAAGCTCACCGGCGCCGGCTGGGTCCGCGCGCTGCAGCGGTGGCACCTGGTCCCGGTGGTCGTGTGGTTCCTGGCCCTGGCCGCGGTCATCCTCTGGGCGTTCTGGGACTTCTACTGGGCGGACTTCTTCGCCAACCTCTGATCACCCCGTGGTCGTGGCCACCCCGCCCGCGGCCTGCTCGACCAGGTGCACGATCGCGCTCGCGTGGAGCCTGAACAGCGCGGCCACGTCGGCGTCCCCGGTCAACGACGCGAGGAAGATCCCGTCCCCGCCGGCCAGAGCGTAGGTGGCCACCAGCATCGCCTCCGTCGGCGACAACGCGGGCCGCACCTGCTGCAGCTCAGCCGCGATCCGCTCGATCGCCTCCCCCCGCAGCCGCAGGTAGATCTCCCTGGCCACCGGCTCCACGGGACGCCGTTCCACCGCGAGCATCAGCACCAGCCGGAGGAAATCCTGTGACTCGGTGAACGTCCGGGCCACACCCAGGCACAGTTCGGTCACCCGTTCGGCGAGCGACTGCCCCTCCCCTCTGGTCACCTGACCCAGCCACAGTTCGATGCTCTCCTCCACCACCGCGGCCAGGAGCGCGTCCTTGTCCGCGAAATGCCAGTAGATCGAGCTCGCGGGCAGCCCGCTGACCTCGCTCACCCGCGCGATGCTCGTCCCCTCGTAGCCGCGCTCCCCCGCGACCGCCGCGGCGGCCTCGAGGATCCTCCGCCGGGATTCGCGGCCCCTCGCGCGCGTGCGCCTGGTCCCGCCCGG
>NZ_JAALDW010000220.1:17425-29433 GCF_014145055.1 Dietzia sp. DQ11-38-2 | reverse complement strand
CCGCGTCCGCGGGCAGCTCGACGGTCGTCTCGGGGATCCACCGGATGCCGTCCACCCGGGCGATCTCCAGGGCCGGTGGGCCGTCGACCTGTGCCAGCACCCGGTCGCCCACGGCGACAAGTGAGGACACGGATCCCGGCGCCGGGACGACCTCGCCACCCTCGGGGTCGGCGGCCGACGGCGCGGGGGCCGGGCTGGCGTTCCCCTGCTCGATCCCGGTGTAGTCCTCCAGTTGGCCGGTGGTCGACGCGCAACCGGCGAGCCCGACGACGAGGGAGATGACGGCGGCGGTGACCGCGGTGCGGCGGTGGGCACGAAGGGGCACGGTGTTCCTTTCGACGTGCCCACAGTGTCCCTCACGCGGGTCCTCAGTCTCCGTCCAGGTCCGGGCGACTACCCTCACGGCGGTGCGGGGACCACCCGCTCCCGTGCCCACGGTCCCCGACAGAAAGCAGCGCCCGTGAACCCGACGGTCCTGGCCGCCCCCGCCGCGGACGGCATGTCCTGGCTCCAGGTGGTCGTGCTCTCCGTGATCCAGGGGATCACGGAGTTCCTGCCGGTCTCGTCCTCCGGGCACCTTCGGATCTTCTCCACCTGGATGTTCGGGTCGGACGCGGGCGCCTCGTTCACGGCGGTCGTCCAGCTCGGCACGGAGGCGGCCGTTCTGGTGTTCTTCTTCAAGGACATCGTGCGGATCGTCGTCGCCTGGTTCCGGGGCGTGTTCGACGCCGGACACCGCGACGACCCGGACTACCGCCTCGGGTGGTACGTCATCATCGGGTCGATCCCCATCGCGGTGATCGGGTTCCTCGGCAAGGACCTCATCCGGGACGCGGCCCGGAATCTGTGGATCACGGCGATCGTCCTCATCGCGTTCTCGTTCGTGTTCCTGATCGCGGAGAAGGTCGGAAGGCAGGACCGCCCGGTCGACGGCCAGTCGCTCGAGGGTCTGAGGTTCAAGGACGCCGTGGTCATGGGCCTGGCCCAGTGCCTGGCCCTCATCCCCGGCGTCAGCCGGTCGGGCGGCACCATCTCCGCGGGCCTGTTCCTCAACATGTCCCGCGAAGCCGCCGCACGGTTCTCCTTCCTGCTGGCCATCCCGGCGGTGTTGGCCTCGGGACTGTTCAGCCTCCCCGACGCCTTCGAGCCGTCCGTGGGGCAGTCCGCCACCGGGATCCAGCTGGTCGTGGGATCGGTGATCGCGTTCGTGCTGGGATACATCGCCATCGCCTGGCTCCTACGCTTCGTCCAGAAGCACTCCCTGGCCTGGTTCGCCGGCTACCGCATCATCCTCGGTCTGGTCGTGATCGTCCTGCTGTCCACCGGCACGATCCCCGCGACCTGACCGCACCACGGATACGGCGCGGCCTCGGTAACCTGCCGTCATGACCGTCATCCTCCTGCGCCACGGCCGCTCCACCGCCAACACCGCCCTCACACTGGCCGGCCGTACCTCCGGGGTCGCGCTCGACGAGACGGGCCGCACGCAGGCGCAGGACCTCTGTCGACGCCTGGCGGGGCTGCCCGTCGAAGCGGTCGTCCGGTCGCCGCTCATGCGCTGCCGGGAGACGGTCGAGCCGTTGGCCGCCGCGTTCGGGGTGGAGCCGGTCGTGGACGAGGGCCTGGTCGAGGTCGACTACGGGTCGTGGACCGGACGGGCCCTGAGCGAGCTCGCGTCGGAACACATGTGGTCGGTGGTGCAGCAGCATCCTTCCTCGGCCGTCTTCCCGGAGGGCGAATCCCTCGCGGAGATGGCCACCCGCGCGGTCTCTGCCGTCCGGGCACATGACCGACGCCTGGCGGAGGACGCGGGCCGCGACGTCCTCTGGGTGGCGTGCAGCCACGGGGACGTGATCAAGTCGGTGATCGCCGACGCGTACGGAATGCACCTCGACCACTTCCAGCGCATAGTGGTCGAACCGGGATCGGTGTCGGTGGTGCGCTACACACCTCACCGGCCGTTCGTCCTCCGGGTCAACGACACCGGCGGGGACCTGGCGAGTCTCCGGGGGGAACCCGCCGGACACGTGGGCCGGGCCACCGCGGGCGACGCCAGCTCGGACGCGGTGCCGGGCGGGAACGTACCCTTGTGAACCGCACCTCCGCCCAGGACCGCCCGGCACCACCCGGCAGTACACTTCACAGCACAGCACCGAGGAGACGACCGGCATGAGCAGGGAAGTCCACGAGTTCCGCGACCCGGCGAGGTTCGTGGTGGGCACGATCGGCCAGCCCGGCGAGCGCGTGTTCTTCGTGCAGGCCACGGGTGGAGGCCGGACCGTCTCCGTCCGGTGCGAGAAGCAGCAGGCCCAGATCCTCTCCGAGCGGATGGGCGACCTCCTCGACGAGATCGCCGCGAAGTCCGATGTCCCCGTCCCCCCGGCCGCGGGCGTCGTGGACGATCTCGCGCCACTGGAGATGCCCGTCGACGCGGAGTTCCAGGTGGGGACGATGGGCCTGGGCTGGGACGGGGAGAAGAGCCAGATCGTCGTGGAGTTGCTCGCGGCGGACCCCGCCGCCACCGACGAGTCGGTCGTCCTCTCGGATGCCGAGGACGCCCCCGACGCGCTCCGCGTGTTCCTGACCCCGCAACGGGCACGGCAGTTCGTCCTGCGCAGCGAGAAGGTGGTCTCCGCCGGCCGTGCCCCGTGCCCGCTGTGCGGGGAGCCGATCGACACGACGGGACACTTGTGCATCCGCCTCAACGGGTACCTCCCTCGTTCCGGTGAGGCGCTCGCCGACCTCGTCGATCCGTGACCGCCCGCCCGCCGGGCCCCGAACTCACCGTTCTGCACCGGATCCCCTCGGGCAGCAACGCGGTGTACCGCTGCGTGGACACACTGGGTGAACACTGGGTCTACAAGCCCTCGGCGGGAGAGCGCCCCCTCACGGATTTCCCCGACGGCAGCCTGGCGGCCCGGGAGATCGCGGCGTACACGGTGTCCGTCGCGCTGGGGTGGGACCTGGTGCCGGAGACGGTGGGGGCGCACGGCCCGGGCGGCCCGGGGATGGCGCAACGGTGGGTCGACGAGATCGACCGGACCGAGACTCCCGGCCACGACCCGGTCGACGTGCATTCCGTCGACGCCCTGCCTCCCGGCCGCGTGGCGGTGCTGCGTGGCCAGGGTTCGGGAGGACAGGAGGTGGTGGTGGCGCACGCTCTCGACGACCGACTCCGCCGCATCGCGCTGTTCGATCTCGTCGTCAACAACGCCGACCGCAAAGGCGGTCACGTCCTGGTCGACACCTCCGGTCAGATCTGGGCGATCGACCACGGCCTGTCCTTCCACACCGAGGACAAACTGCGCACCGTCCTGTGGGGGTGGGCGGGCCAGCCCCTGCCACCGGAGGATCTCGAGGCCCTCGAGACGGTGCGCGACGGCCTGGCCGGGGACGGCCCCCTGGCGGGCGCTCTGAGAGACCTGCTCGCACCCGGCGAGGTCCGCGCGCTGGAGGAGCGGGTCGCCGCGCTGGTGGAGGGGGAGGTGTTCCCCGCGCCGGGGCCGGGGTACCCGTTACCCTGGCCGCTCTTCTGATATCCCGCGGTATCTAGACTCGGCCGCATGCACTCGTGGCCCCCGCCCGTCGTCCCCGCCGTACCCGGCGACGGCGCCCCGCTGAAACTGTTCGACACCGCGAGTGGCGGGATCCGCGAGGTGTCCGCCGGGCCCGTCGCGGGGATGTACGTCTGTGGCATCACCCCCTACGACACCACCCACCTCGGTCACGCCGCGACGTACCTGACCTTCGACCTGGTGTACCGGCTCCTCCTGGACGCCGGGCACGAGGTGCACTATGTCCAGAACACCACGGACGTCGACGACCCGCTGTTCGAGCGCGCCGAGCGCGACGGCGTGGACTGGAGGGAACTCGGCGATCGCGAGACCGACCTCTTCCGCGCCGACATGCAGGCACTCCGTGTGCTCCCCCCACGCGACTACGTGGCCGCCACGGAGACCGTGGGCGAGGTCGTGGAGATGGTCGCCGAACTCGTCGACGGCGGCCACGCCTACACGATCGACCCGGGGGTCGACGGCTACCCCGACGTCTACTACCGCCACCGGTCCACCCCGGCGTTCGGGTACGAGTCGGGGTATGACGCGGCGCAGATGGCCGACGCCTTCGCCGAGCGCGGCGGGGACCCCGACCGTCCCGGGAAGGAGCACCCGCTGGACGCGCTGCTGTGGCGGGTGGCACGGCCCGGGGAGCCGTCCTGGCCCTCACCCTGGGGAGCGGGCAGGCCGGGCTGGCACATCGAGTGTTCTGCCATCGCACGCAACAGGCTGGGAATGGAGTTCGACATCCAGGGCGGGGGAAGCGATCTCGCGTTCCCACACCACGAGTTCTCCGCAGCCCACGCGGAGGCCGCGACCGGCCGCTCACCGTTCGCGCGCTTCTACGTGCACGCGGCGATGATCGGCCTCGACGGGGTCAAGATGAGCAAGTCGCTGGGCAATCTCGTGCGGGTCAGGACTCTGCGCGACCAGGGGGTGGACCCGGCGGTGATCCGGCTCGCACTGGCCGCCGGGCACTACCGGACGGACCGGTCATGGTCGGAGGAGCTGCTCGCGGAGGCCCGCTCCCGGTGGGAGAGGTGGTTCCGTGCGATCGCTCGGGAAGCGGGCGCCGACTCGGCCGCGACCATCGCCACGGTGCGCGACCGGCTCGCCGACGACCTCGACACCCCTGGCGCCCTGGCCGCGGTCGACGACTGGGCGGAGGCGACCCTGGCCGGCGACGAGTCGGACCCGTCCGCCGGATCCTCCGTCGCGATCGCCCTCGACGCCCTGCTCGGCCTCGCCCCCGCCACCTGACGGCCGTCCCGGGGCCGCTCCAGCCGAACATCACACCTGGCCGGTGTCGGGCTCGTCCCGGTCTCCTCTCAGGAAGCGCTCGAACTCGGCGGCGATCGAGTCGCCGTCGACCAGCGGCATCGTCTCACCGTCGGCGACCCGCCCACGGTCGGGCTCGGGATCCACCCCCGCGCCGACCCCGTTCTCCTCGTCCATCCGGTCCTCGAGGGACTGGATGTAGTCGCGCAGGTCCTCGTCCTCGCCGGCCGCGGCGTCGACCTTCGCCACCCACGTGCGGGACTGCACCCGCAACGCATCCATCGGGACGGCCACCCCGAGAGTGCCCGCAAGCCAGGACAGGACGGCCTCGGTGCCGCGCGGGTTGGGTGGGGCGGCCACGTAGTGCGGGACACCCGCCCACAGGCTCACCGTCGGGACACCGGCCTCGGTGAGGAGCTGCTGGAGGACACCGGTCATCCCGGTGGGTCCCTCGTAGTCGGACGCCCGCACTCCCATGTCGGCGATCCGTTGGCGGTTGAACGCCGTCCCGGTGAGGGGAACCGGGCGGGTGTGGGGGACATCGGCCAGGTAGGCACCCAGCAACACCACCTCGGTGACCGCCAGCGTGTCGACGAGGTCCACGAACTCGGAGGCGAACCGGCGCCACTTCAGGCCGGGTTCGGGACCGCGGACCAGCAGGACGTCGTGGTCGACCCCGTCCGGTCGGCACACGGACACCAGGATCTGCGGCCACTCGACCGACCTCGACACCCCCTGTGAGTGCCGGACCGTCGGTCTCTGGTCGAGGTAGTCGAAGAACTCGTCGCCACCGATCTCAGCGATCTGCCGCGCCTCCCACGTCAGGGCGAGGTGCTCGACCGTGCCGGTGGCCACGTCGGCGGCGTCGTTCCAGCCCTCGAAGGCCACGATCATGACGGGGCTCTCGAGATCGAGAGGCCCGTCGGGGGTCCATTCGACAGTCATCCGTACAGCCTACGGACGGCGACTTCCGGGGCACCCATACACTGGGGCCATGTCTGCCGATTTCGATTCGCCCCTGTTGGACGCCGCCCGTCGGCGAGTGCTGATCAGCGACGGGGCGATGGGCACGATGCTGCAGGCCGTCGACCTCGACGTCGATGCGGACTTCCTCGGCCTGGAGGGGTGCAACGAGATCCTCAACGCCACCCGACCCGACGTCGTGGCGGACATCCACCGCGCGTTCTTCGAGGCCGGCGCGGATCTGGTCGAGACCAACACCTTCGGGTGCAACCTGTCCAACCTCGGGGACTACGACATCGTCGACCGCATCGGCGAGTTGGCCGAGAAGGGTGCGGCGATCGCCCGGAGCGTCGCCGACGAGATGGGTCCGTCCGAGGACGGGACCCCCCGGATGGTGCTGGGTTCCCTCGGGCCAGGGACCAAGTTGCCCTCGCTCGGGCAGAGCACGTTCGAGGAGATGCGGGAGGCCTACACCCGCGCGGCGGAGGGGCTGGCGCGGGGCGGGGCGGACGCGTTCCTGGTGGAGACCAGCCAGGACCTGCTCCAGGTCAAGGCAGCCGTGCTCGGGTGCCAGGACGGGATGGCGGCCGCGGGGCGCCGGTTGCCGATCATCACACACGTGACCATCGAGACCACCGGGACCATGCTCCTGGGCTCCGACATCGGAGCAGCTCTGACCGCTCTCGAACCGCTCGGGATCGACATGATCGGCCTCAACTGCGCCACCGGACCGGCCGAGATGATCGAGCACCTGCGCTACCTCACCCAGCACGCCGGTGTCCCCGTCTCGGTGATGCCCAACGCCGGCCTCCCCGAACTGGGTGAACACGGCGCCGTCTACCCACTCGGCGCCGAGGCGTTCGGCCCCCAGGTGGCCGACTTCGTCTCCGAGTTCGGGCTGTCGATGGTCGGTGGCTGCTGCGGCACCACCCCCGAGCACATCACGCGGCTGAGGGACGAGGTGAGGTCGCGGTCGAAGGCCGAACGGCGGGTCGAACCCGTCAACGCCGTCGCCTCCCTCTACACCTCGACCCCCCTGCGGGCCGACGCCGGCATCCTCATGATCGGCGAGCGCACCAACGCCAACGGGTCGAAGCGGTTCCGGGAGGCGATGCTCGCCGCCGACTGGGACACCTGCATGGACATCGCCAAGGAGCAGATGCGTGACGGGGCGCAGATGATCGACCTCTGCGTGGACTACGTGGGCAGGGACGGGTCGGGGGACATGGCCGAGCTGGCCGGGCGTCTGGCGACCTCGTCCACCCTGCCGATCATGCTCGACTCGACCGAGCCCGAGGTCATCCGGACCGGCCTGGAGCACCTGGGGGGACGGTGCACGGTCAACTCGGTCAACTACGAGGACGGGGCCGGCCCGGAGTCGCGCTTCCAGAAGATCATGGAACTGGTCTCGCGCCACGGCGCCGCGGTGGTCGGGCTGGCCATCGACGAGGAGGGCCAGGCACGCACCGCCGACCGCAAGGTCGCGATCGCGGAGCGGATCATCACCGATCTCACCGAGAACTGGGGGATCGCCGAGGACGACATCATCATCGACTGCCTCACCTTCCCCATCTCCACCGGTCAGGAGGAGGTCAGGCGGGACGGGATCGAGACCATCGAGGCGATCCGCAGACTCACCGAATCGCACCCCAGGATCCATACCACCCTGGGCCTGTCCAACATCTCGTTCGGCCTCAACCCCGCCGCGCGACAGGTTCTCAACTCCGTGTTCCTGCACGAGTGCATCCAGGTCGGTCTGGACAGTGCGATCGCGCACAGCTCCAAGATCCTGCCCATGAGCAAGATCGACGAGCGTCAACGTGAGGTCGCGCTGGACCTCGTCTACGACCGCCGCAAGGAGGGGTACGACCCCCTCCAGGTCTTCATGGAGCTGTTCGACGGTGTGTCGACGGCCAGCACCAAGGACGCCAGGGCGGCCGAACTCGCCGCGATGCCGCTCATGGATCGGCTGTCCGCGCGGATCGTCGACGGGGAACGCAAGGGCCTCGAGGCCGACCTCGACGCGGCGATGGAGGAGATCCCCCCGCTCGAGATCATCAACACCCACCTGCTCAGCGGCATGAAGACGGTAGGCGAGCTGTTCGGCTCCGGCCAGATGCAACTGCCGTTCGTCCTGCAGTCGGCCGAGACCATGAAGACCGCGGTCGCGCATCTGGAACCCCACATGGAGGCCAGCGACGAGGACGGCAAGGGTCGTATCGTCCTGGCGACGGTCAAGGGCGATGTCCACGACATCGGCAAGAACCTGGTGGACATCATCCTGTCCAACAACGGGTACGACGTGGTGAACATCGGAATCAAGCAGCCGATCGCCGACATCATCTCGGCGGCCCGGGAGCACAAGGCCGACGTGATCGGCATGTCCGGTCTCCTGGTGAAGTCGACCGTGGTGATGAAGGACAACCTCGCGGAACTCAACTCGGAGGGCATCGCCGGCGACTACCCCGTTCTCCTGGGTGGTGCGGCCCTCACGCGTGCCTACGTCGAGGTGGACCTCGCCGGGATGTACGAGGGTGAGGTGTTCTACGCCCGGGACGCCTTCGAGGGACTGCGCCTCATGGACGAGGTCATGACGGCCAAGCGGACCGGCGTCCCCATGGCGGAGTCCTCGGACGCGTCGGCCAAGGCCGCGGAACGGCGCGAGCGGAGGGCCCGAAGCGAGCGGATCGCCGCCAAGAGGGCCGCCGAGGCCGAGCCCGTCGTGGTCCCGGAGCGTTCGGACGTCGCGGCGGACCAGCCCATCGCCACCCCGCCCTTCTGGGGGACGCGCATCGCCAAGGGGATCCCGGTGGCCGACTATGTCGGGCACCTCGACGAGCGCGCCCTGTTCTTCGGGCAGTGGGGACTCCGCGGCACCCGCAGCGGGGACGGCCCCGACTATGACGAGTTGGTCGCCACCGAGGGACGACCACGCATGCGGTCATGGATCGACCGGCTCACCACCGAGCGGATCCTGGCCCACTCCGCCGTGGTGTACGGGTACTTCCCGGCCTACTCGGAGGGCCAGGACATCTGTGTCCTGGCCGAGCCGCGCCCGGACGCCGAGGTGTTGCACCGGATCTCCTTCCCCCGCCAACAGCGGGGCCGGTTCCTGAGCATCCCGGACTTCCTCGCCTCCAGGGAGCGCTGTGAGGCCGAGGGGACCGTCGACGTGCTGCCCTTCCAGCTCGTCACCATGGGGACGCCGATCGCGGACTTCGCCAATGAGCTGTTCGCTGCGGACAACTACCGCGACTACCTCGAGGTCCACGGTTTGTCGGTCCAGCTCACCGAGGCGCTGGCCGAGTTCTGGCACCGGCGGGTGCGCGACGAACTCCGCCTGCCCGAGGGCGCCGTCTCCGACGAGGACCCCGACACCATCCACGACTACTTCGACCTCAAGTACCGGGGAGCCCGCTACAGCTTCGGCTATGGCGCCTGCCCCGACCTGGAGTCGCGCCGGGTCGTGGTGGACCTGCTCGAGCCGGAGCGCATCGGTGTCGAACTCTCGGAGGAGTTGCAGCTCCACCCCGAACAGTCGACGGACGCGTTCGTGCTCTACCACCCGGAGGCGAAGTACTTCAACGTGTGACCCGGGCGCCCAGGGTAGCCTCTCCTGGCTGGTGGGGGCTTCCCTGCCGGGTGATGATGAGTGGATGGACTGGGGGCGGGGCGGGGCGCTGCGGACGTTCGTTGGCTCTCGACAGGGCGTCCTCGCCCTGACCACCGTCCTGGCGATCGTGATCCATCTTCTCTCGCGTGCGCTCACCGACCCCGACGTCTCCGACATCACGGAGTGGGTGATCCGCGCGCCGCTGGTCGCCGTGGTGGTGGTCGGCGGGATCCCCCTCATCATCGGGGTCGTCCGCTCGGCGGTGAAGAGTGCCGGGGGAGCGGACATGCTCGCCGCGGTGTCGATCGTCACCGCGGTCCTGCTCTCCGAGTGGCTGGTGGCCGCGATCATCGTCCTCATGCTGTCCGGGGGAGAGGCGCTCGAGGCCGCGGCGTCCCGCAGGGCATCGGCGACTCTCGACGCCCTCGCCCGACGGAGCCCGACGATCGCGCACCGCCTCCGCGGGGACACGGCGACCGAGGGCATCGACGACCTCCCTGCCGATGACGTGCTGGTCGGTGACCTTCTGCTCGTCCTGCCCCACGAACTGTGCCCCGTCGACGGCGAGGTGGCGGAGGGCAGAGGCGCGATGGACGAGTCGTACCTCACCGGCGAGCCGTACGTCGTCCCCAAGACACCAGGGGCGCAGGTGCTCTCCGGCGCTATCAACGGCGAATCACCACTGACCGTCCGCGCCCACCGGGTGGCGGCGGATTCCCGTTATGCGCAGATCGTCGGCGTGCTGCGGGAGGCGGAGGAGAACCGGCCCCCGATGCGTCGTCTCGCCGATCGCCTCGGCGCCTGGTACACGCTGATCGCGCTGGCGCTGGGCATCCTCGGCTGGGCGTTCTCCGGAGATCCGACCCGTTTCCTCGCGGTGGTCGTGGTTGCGACCCCGTGCCCGCTCCTCATCGGCGTCCCCGTCGCGATCATCGGTTCCATCTCGCTGGCCGCCAAGCGGGGCATCATCATCCGGAATCCGGCGATGCTCGAGAACGTCGGACGCGTCGAGACGATGATGTTCGACAAGACCGGCACGCTGACCTATGGGCGTCCGGTCCTCACGGAGATCGTCGCGAGGCCCGGGATGGATCCCGACGAGGTGCTCGCCGCGGCGGCGGCGATCGAGGCGTACTCCCGCCACCCGCTCGCCAGAGCCGTCATCGACGCGGCAGCCGAACGGAACCTCGGGACCCAGGCCACCACCTCCGTCGCGGAGAGGCCCGGCGCCGGACTGGTCGGCGAGGTGGGTGGACGCGTGGTCCGCCTGACCAACCGTCGCGGGCTCGCCGAGGTCGATCCGGGCGCGTCCAGCCTGCTCCCGGGATCCGAGACGGGGATGGAGGCGGTCGTCCTCGTCGACGACCGGTACGCCGCGGTCCTCCGATTCCGTGACGAACCGCGGGCAACCGCGGCTGACTTCATCGCGCATCTCCCGCGCGCACACGGAGTCACACGGATGATGATCATCTCCGGTGACCGTGAGGCCGAGGTCCGCCGGTTGGCGGACCGGGTGGGTATCACCGAGGTCTACGGCGGGGTCACTCCCGAGGGGAAACTCGCGATCGTCCGCGAGCGCACGTCGGCGGGTCCCACCCTGTACCTCGGCGACGGGATCAACGACGCGCCCGCTATGACGGCCGCCTCGGCCGGGGTCGCCTTCGGTTCCACGTCCGACGTGACCGCCGAGGCCGCCGACGCCGTGGTGCTGGACTCCTCTCTGGAGCGACTCGACGACCTCCTCCATATAGGGGCGCGTATGCGTCGGATCGCTCTGCAGTCGGCGTTGGGTGGGATGGCCGCCTCCGTGATCGGGATGCTTCTCGCGGTCTTCGGCCTCCTCAGCCCTCTCGCCGGGGCGATCGCACAGGAGGTCATCGACGTCCTCGCGATCCTCAACTCGGCACGCGTCGTGATCGCACCGCACAAGCTCAGCGACTTCGACGTACGGCCGACCGAACCACTGGAGGCACGGACCGCCCGGCGACGGTGACGCGACTAACATCCTGCCCGCCCGCACCGATAACCCGGTAAGGCCGTGTGCCCCGGGGACCGCCCGAGAGCCGTAGTCGTCGAGGAGACTGTCATGAGTATCATCCGTCGGTCAGTTGCGCTCACCTGTGCGGCGACCCTGCTCGCCGGGGGAGGGGCGGCGATCGGATCCCCTGTGGCGTCAGCGCAGGTATGGCGCGAGTCGCCCGCCTGGGATGTCCGTATGCCGTACCCGCTGGGCGGTGAGCACACCATTCGCTTCGGCGCCTTCACCACCTGCAGGCTGGGCGGCGACGAGCGTTTCCACCAGGCGCTGAGCGCGAACGCCAGGGACCTCGACCAGCCCGTCGGCTCGTTCGACTTCTCGGCCACCCTGCTGCCGTTCAACTCGGCGACGGTGGAGTGGCACAACATCGATACCGATACCAGGGGGGTGCACACCGTCCAGTCGACCGGACCCGAAGTCGGCATCGGCGGTGTGTTCACCGGCCACGGGCGGTTGGCGGTCACCATCACCACCAGCAAGTCCGCCTTACCGACCTTCGCCCCCGGGTCGGTCGTACCGTTCGCCTCCGCCACCCATACCGAGCGCTTCCTCGTCCCGGCAG
>NZ_JAALDW010000220.1:12466-17406 GCF_014145055.1 Dietzia sp. DQ11-38-2 | reverse complement strand
TCCTGCCACTGAGCGGCGGTCGGCGGGGAGGCCAACGGGACCGGTCACGGTACCCCCGGTCTCCCCATGTCGGGTAGACAGTAGGCCGTGACCAGCATTTCGCCCGATCAGGTCCCCGCCGCCGTGTGTCTCGACATGGACGGCACTCTCGTCGACACCGAGCGACTGTGGGACATCGCCGTCTACGAGCTCGCGGAGTACCTGGGACGACCGCTCGACGAGGCGACCCGCGAACGGACGCTGGGGAACTCGCTCCCGGGATTCTTCGCGATCCTCGGCGAGTACACGGGGCGGACCATCGAGGGGGCCGAGTTCGATCGACTGGCCCGCAGGCTGAACTCGCGGGTCACCGAGCTCATGCGGTCCGATATGCGGTGGCGGCCGGGCGCCGAGGAACTGCTGGATGACCTCGCGTCGACGAACGCCCCGGTGGCCCTGGTGACCAACACAACCGCGGATGTCGCCACGGTTCCGCTGGAGTTCATCGACCGTTCGCGATTCGATGTGGTGGTGACGGGGTGCATGGTGGTCGACCCCAAGCCGGCTCCCGACCCCTATCTGCTGGCCTGCTCGCGGCTCGGGGTCCAGGCGACGGCCGCCGTGGCGGTCGAGGACTCGGTCACCGGGGCCACCGCCGCGGTCACCGCGGGGTGCCGGGTCCTCTATGTTCCGTCCACCGACGGACAGCCGGACGTGGCCGGGGCACACACCCACCCGAGCCTGGCCGGCGTGACCGCGTCCGGTCTCGCCGCCCTCACCTCGGGAACGCCACTGGGCGTGGCTGTGGGAGAATCGGGCGCGTGAAGACCTTCGACTCCCTGTTCGCCGAGCTGTCCGAGCGCATCGCCGCGCGTCCCGAGGACTCCGGCACCGTCGCAGCCTTCGACAAGGGCGTGCACCATCTGGGCAAGAAGGTCAACGAAGAGGCGGGCGAGGTGTGGATCGCGGCCGAGTACCAGTCGGACGAGGAACTGGCCGAGGAGATCTCGCAGCTCCTCTACTGGACCCAGGTCATGATGCTCAAGCGCGGACTCGGTCTCGAGGACGTCTACCGGCATCTCTAGCCGCCACCGCAGTCACCCCGCCCGCACCGAGTCCTGGAGCCACCACCATGCTGCGTGTCGCAGTGCCCAACAAGGGCGCCCTGTCCGAGTCCGCCTCCGAGATGCTGTCCGAGGCGGGGTACCGCCGACGTACTGAGGGCAGCAAGGATCTCACGCTGATCGACCGTGAGAACGATGTCGAGTTCTTCTTCCTGCGGCCCAAGGACATCGCCGTCTACGTGGGTTCCGGCCGCCTCGAGCTGGGGATCACCGGCAGGGACCTGAGTATGGACTCGATGGCGGCGGTGGACGAGCTCCTCGATCTGGGATTCGGACACTCCACCTTCCGGTACGCCGGCCCGGCGGGCAGCGGGTGGACCTCGGACCGCCTGGCGGGGGCCCGCATCGCGACGTCGTACCCCAACATCGTCCGGCAGGACCTCGAGAGGCGGGGGATCGATGCCGAGGTCATCCGACTCGACGGCGCGGTGGAGATCTCCATCCAGCTCGGGGTGGCCGACTGCATCGCCGACGTGGTGGGTTCCGGTCGCACTCTCAAGGTGCACGGTCTGGAGGCGTTCGGGGAGGTCCTGTGCGACTCGATGGGGGTGCTGATCTCGCGTACGGGCGAGGCGATCACTCCCGCGATGGCCCAGCTGAGGGCGCGTCTCCAGGGCGTCGTCTTCGCCCAGCAGTACATGATGCTGGACTACGACTGCCCCAGGGAGATCCTCGACTCGGTCTCGGCGATCACCCCGGGGATCGAGTCCCCCACGGTCTCCCCGATGGCCGATCCGGCATGGGTGGCGGTCCGGTCGATGGTCCCGCGCAAGAAGGTCAACTCGATCATGGACGAGCTCGTCGCCGCCGGCGCCAAAGCCGTCATCGCCACGGACATCCGGTCCTGCCGCATGGGGTGAGCCCGCCAGTCCTACCCGCCCGTGCGGCTCGCTCGGTTCCGATCAGTCCCGCTCAGACCCGTTCCACCAGGAGAGCCTGAAGCGTGTGCCCGATCGCGCCCACCTCGTCGTAGAGGGTGCCGGAGGTGGCCCCGACGCCGTCGGGGCCGATCGAGGCGTCCGCGGTGACCCCGATCCACTCGCCGACGGGACGCCGGTGCAGATGGGTGACCAGGTCCGTGTTGAGGAACCGCCATTCGTCGGGTTCGAGAACGGCCCCGACACCGTTCGCGATGTCGGCCACCGCCATGACCCGCTCCACGGGCGTCATCTCCTCACCGGAGACCAGAGGGAGAGTGGGACGGGCCCAGACGACCCCGTCCTTCGCACCGCGGATCTCCAGCGAGTCGATGTAGCCACTGGTCCACCGGTCGAAGAATTCACTGTCGTGATCCACCTCCGGGAGCTCGCGCGGGCGGTCTGCCGTCTGCTCGACCACGGCGGTGTCGCCGACGGACATCCGCCAGGCGCTCGCTCTGGCGACGATCCGTCCCCCCGCCTCGAGTTCCGCCTCGAGCAGTTGGATCCGGCGACCGGGACGGACGATGCGGGCCCGGGTGCGGACCTCGCCCAGCGGCACGGGCCCGAGCAGGTCCACGGTGACGCGAGCGATCCTGGTCGACTCCGCCCGTTCGAGACGATCCATCGCGCGGGTGAGCACGGCCGAGGGCGGGGATCCGTGCTGCAGGTCCGGACCCCAGGCGCTCACCGTGTGCGGGGTCGCCCGGAAGACCTCCCAGCCGTCATCAGTGCCCAACGGCTCGAAGTAGGCCTCCGTCATGATGTGCTCCTCGGTCCGGCGTGCCCCGCTGCGGGGTTCGTGACCTCGAGAGGTATCACGCGACGCCCCGGCCAGCCCGGGTACTCGGGCGGGGTCCCCCCGTACGCCGGGCACAACGCCTGATGATTGCACCAGTCGCACAGCCGGGAGGTACGTGGGGGGAAGATCCCGGTCTCACCCGCCCGCTCGATCTCCGCCCACAGCGAGTCGAGCTGGGACTCCGTCTCGGTGAGCGCCGCGAGATCGGGGGTCAGGGTGAGCCAGCTGCCGTTCCTGAGGTAGATCAACTTGAGCTGCGCGGGCACCACACCGTGGGTGCGCTGGTACATCAGGGCGTAGAACCGCATCTGGAACATCGCCTGGTCCTGATAGCGCGGACGGGGCGGTTTGCCTGTCTTGTAGTCGACCACCCTGACCTCGCCGGTCGGCGCCACGTCCACCCTGTCCAGGTAGCCGTGGAGCGGGGTACCGGACGCGGTCGAGGTGACGAGATACTGCTCACACGCCGCGGGGGAGAAGCGCCGGGGATCCTCGATCCCGTAGAGCGCGGATACCAGGGCGGCGACCTCCGTCTGGAACTCCGCCCTCCCGCTGAGCGGCACCACCTCGGCGCCCCCGCCCTCGTAGAAGAGTTCCACCGCGGTGGGCACGAGTTCCGCAGCGCGTTCCGGGGCGCGCTCGGACTGCTCCAGTGCGTACAGGTCCTCGAGCACCGAGTGCACGACGGTGCCCAGGACCTGGGCGCGGGTCTTCGGTTCCGGGATCCTGTCGATCGCCTTGAGCCGGTAGAGCAGGGGGCACTGCCTGAAGTCGGCGGCACGCGACGCCGACAACGCCAGGGGCCTGCGCTCCGGCGGGGGCACGCCATCCGGAGCACCGCCGCGTCCGATTTCCAGGGGATCCGTCACACCTGGCAGGGTAGACAACCGGTCGGACAACCGGCCGCCGTCCCCTGGAGGTCCACCGTGCAGCGATCCGGCCCGTTCGTCGTCGGCGACCGCGTCCAGCTCACCGATACCAAGGGACGCAAGTACACCGTCGTCCTGGCCGCGGGAGCGGAGTTCTTCACCCACCACGGCGCGGTCCGGCACGACGATCTGATCGGAGCAGCCGAGGGGTCGATCGTCAGGTCCTCCGGGGACGCCGACTACCTCGCGCTGCGCCCGCTTCTCACCGACTACGTCCTGTCGATGCCGCGCGGGGCCCAGGTGATCTACCCCAAGGACGCCGCACAGATCGTCCACGAGGGCGATGTGTTCCCCGGCGCACGTGTGCTCGAGGCCGGGGCGGGTTCCGGTGCCCTGACCTGTTCACTGCTGCGCGCGGTGGGCCCCGGGGGCCGGGTCCTGTCGTACGAGATCCGCGAGGACCACGCCGAGCACGCCGAACGCAACGTCCGGACCTTCTACGGCGAGCACCCCGAGAACTGGGACCTGCGTGTCGCCGATCTCGCGGAGGCCTCCGTGGAGGCACTCGGTGGACAGGTCGACCGCGTGGTGTTGGACATGCTCGCCCCCTGGGACTGCCTGCCCACGGTGCGCGACGTCCTGGTCCCCGGGGGTGTCCTCGTGGTCTACGTGGCCACCACCACCCAGATGTCCGACGTCGTGGAGGCCCTGCGTCGCCAGGAGTGCTGGACGGAGCCGCGGGCGTGGGAGTCGATCAACCGGGGCTGGCACGTCGTGGGCCTGGCGGTCCGACCCGAGCACCGCATCCAGGGCCACACCGCGTTCCTGGTCACCGCCCGTCGCCTCGCCGAGGGCGTGACCACCCTCAAGCCCAGGCGCCGGGCCGGCAAGCACTGACCCCCGGACCCGCGGCGCGAACCGACCCGCCCCACACCCGCCCCGCACCCGGCCACTCACCCCGGCGCGCACCCGGCCGCTCACCCCGGCGATAGGGTGGGGGCGACGACGACGAGGATGTCGTCCGCGAGTCGGAGGGCGGGTGATCGAGGTGACCGAGGGACGTTCCCCGGGCGAGCGGGGCGGCGACAGCGTGACGCTGGACCGGGCCGAGCTCGCGCGACTGCGCAACGCCGTCGACGAGGGTGCGCGCACGGACCGGGAGAAGTCGGTCAAGATCGACGCCCTCGGCGCCCGCAACGTCCGACTCGCCGAACTGCTCAAGGAATCCCGCGACGAGCTACAGGTCCTC